>JADZDV010000401.1 GCA_020850915.1 Chloroflexota bacterium
GCCGGCATCGCGAGAGCGCTGTTCGTCAGCCAGTCGATGCGGCCGATGCCGAAGACGCTCAGCATCGCGTTGACAAGTCCGTACGGGTGGAACAGGAACTTCCAGATCACGGCGACGACGATCGCGGCGGTGATAACCGGCACGAAATACGCGAGCCGCAGGAAATCCTTGCCCCAGACTGCCTGATTGAACAGGAGCGCCAGGACCACCGCGCCGATCCAGACCGGTACGACCGTGCCCACGACGTAGTAGACGGTATTGCCGAGCGCCTGAAGGAACAGGTGATCGCCGAGCAGGTCCAGGTAGTTCTGGAGCCCGACGAACTCCGCTCGACCGGAGAGATCGTAGTTGGTCAGGCTGAGCCAGAATGCCTGGGACATCGGATAGAACTTGAAGACGGCGAAATACAGGAGAACTGGCAGCACGAACAGGATGCCGGCAAGGTTCAGACGCGCCTGGTAACTGAGATGCAGCCTGGCCAGCACCCGCGGTCGCCGGGTGGCAGTTGCAAGACGGCCCGTCATCGTGCCATCACGGCAATCCGAGCAGGCCGCCAGCGGCACGTGCACGGATCTCCGCGCAGCCGGTCGCCTGGTCCGCTTCGACGCATCGATGCACGGAGTGGGCTCGTGTCAGGCTCCCCAGCACAACGACGACGGTCCAGAGGCGGGCAGCACCGAGCACCGCGCTTTCGGCGAAGCTGGTCCTCTCCACGGCCCACCAGCGCAGCGACCAACTGGAGACAGCCAGCATCCGGGCGCGACGTATTCGGCCAGCATGGCATGCTCCCACGCCACGCCCGGGGCCCCTGGCCCGCAACCCGGGCCCCGGACGCGAGATCGAGTCACCGCTTCAGCGCCTGATTGATCTCCGTGGCCGCCTGTGCCCAGGATTCGCGAGCGTCGACCTTGTTCAACCCGGTGCGCTGCACGGCTCGATGGATCGCGTCAGCGATCGGATTGAATTCTGGTGAGCGAAGCATCCACTTGCCGGTGGCCATATCGGCCTTGAACACCTCGATGTATGGGAATGCCTTGACCTCCGGCAGGTCGAAGAACGTCTTCGTCGTCTGGGTGACACCCACGCGTTCGAGCCAGCCCTTCGAATGGTCGGCGGCGAATCGAATCCAGTCGGCCGAGACCTTCTGTTGGTCCGGCGTCCCCTTCGCGTTGATAACCCAGGTGAAGCCGTACAGGGTGTTGACCGGCTTGGCCGGGTCCACCTGGGGCAGTGGGACCACGGCAAAGTTGTCCCAGATCTCCTGGTTGGCCTTAAGCGTCGGCACCGTCCAGGGCGCGCTTGGCCACATCGAGACGTTGCCCCGGACGAAGTCCTCGTTCGGGAGCAGCGCCGTCGCGACATTCTGGGCGGGATCGGTGACCTTGTAGACGTTCACCATATCGCCCCACAGCTTGAGGGCCTTGATTGGCGCCTCGTTGTTCGGATCGGCCTGACCCGAGGCGCCGAGGATCTCGCCGCCCATCTGGCGTGTCAGGTATGAGAACTCGATCATCGTCCAGAAATTGGCGAAGTACGGTTCGCCAAATCCCTGGCGGGTCATCCTGCCGCTCGAGTCGAACTTGGTCAGCTTCTTGGCCACCTCGACGGCGTCGTTCCAGGTCTTCGGGGCGTCCTTGGTGACGTCGAGTCCGGCGTCTTTGAAATGCGCCTTGTTGACGAACAGGCTGTAGGCATAGGCGTACATCGGATAGCCATAGATCTGACCATCCGAGATGCCGCCGTCAAGCACGCCGGTCACGTGCGCGTTCTTCATGTCGTCGAGCGACTTGTACCCGAGATTGACCGGCGGTATCGGCGCCAGCATGTTGCGGCTTCGATAGGTGTCCATCAGCCAGTCGCCGACGCTGAACACGTTCGGACCGGTGCCGCCGGTCATGGCGACGAGCAGCTTCGGGTACAGATCGGCCGATGGGAACATCGACAGCTCGATCTTGACATTCGGGTGCTTCTGTTCGTACTCCGCCGCCATCTCCTTGATGAACGGCTCCATCGTCGGAAGCTGGTGGATCCAGAAGCTGATCTTGACCGGGCCGGTTGGATAATCACTCGCGGCTGCGACCGGCGAGGCCGCAGCCGCGGCCGGCTGGGGTTTCTCAGGCTTAGCTGCAGGCGCCTGAGCCGCCTGGGCTGGAGCCGCGGTCGGCGCGGCGGGCGCGGCCGGCGCGGCGGCTTTGGGCGCCGCGGTCGGCGTTGCCGGAGCGGTGCCGAGACATCCCGATCCCAGGAGGACCGCGATGAGACCGACGGCAAGAGCGCTACGAGGGAACGAACGTGCCACGAGAACCCTCCTTCGTTTGACAGTCTTCAGACCAGCATGGCGTGACGGTCAGACATGGTAGGAGAACAGACACAGTCAGTCAAGCCAGCGGCAGTGTGCGTCCTGGGACTGTGCCGTCTCGTGGCGCGGGCGGAGACGAAGAGCACGATCTCGTCGCCCCGGCGGGTCGCGCAGGTGTGGAGGGCTGGCGCAGCCGTGGCAGCGCCGCCCTGACTACCGAGGCGCAGTCCGATGTTCCGGGGGCTGGCCTGCACCTCGGGACCGGCGCCACCGCGAAACCGGCCTGCCTCCGGGGCCACGTGTCGGAACCACTGGCGCTGGTCCCAGGTCCGACACAGCCCTCGAACTGTCTGGGAGGTGATCGAGAGCCACCGACGCGTCCTGCAATCCGTGGTGCTTCGCGAGCTGGATCAGTTGCCTGGCGGATCGCCGCGGGTTGAAACGGACCGCCAGAGCTGGCTGTTGGTCCGCACGAGCGGCACGAAAACCCGACCTGCCGGTCCACGCGCCTGTCGGTCTGTCTCGATGCGCTGACGTTCCTCTCCGCGACGGCGCTGCCCCCCTTGTTGGCCGGTCACGGCGGCCGTACAACGGGACTCAGCGGACGGAGCTTGATGCCAGGAGGAAAGGATTGTGAGTCGGATCCCAAAGGTGTTGGTCGCGGCCGCCGTGATGGCAGGGAATATCCTGGGCTTTTCAGGGTTGGCAGCTCAGCCCGCCGAGGCGGCGTCTAACACGCAGGCTCCCGTTCTCAAGGGCGCGGCGTTCAACTGGAAGGCGGCGAATGAGGACTCGCTTGTCTACCTGACGAACACCCAGAACTCGCTGATCCGTGCGCTCGTCACCGCCCGGGATGCAACCGGGCAGATGCTTGGCTGCGCCGTCAGGACGCTCAAACCCGGCGAGAGCGGTGTGGTCTACATCCTCACCAGCGCCACGGCGAACGACGTGGCGGACAACGTCCTGAACGTCACAGTGATCGGTCTGGCCGCTCAGGGCATGATCACGATGAAGGCCACTCCACGAGCAGGCCTGTTCGGCCAGATCGCCCAGGTTGACCAGTCGAACGGTGCCTTGCACTCGGTATCCAACCTGGTGGCAACGGTCTCCTCCGCTGACGACCGGCAAGCTCAGATAGACGCGTGCCTGGGTGTAGGTGGCGCCGCGGCGCAGGCTGCCGTCGCCAACCAGGTCGTTACGACCGTCTCGCCGTCCAAATGGGACTCCGGCAAGGCCGAGGCGCCCAGCAAGAAGGACTAGCGCCGGGGGCCTCGCGACCGGTTCTCTCCGCGAATCAGGCGTGCCCGGTCGGGGTCGCGACCC
>JADZDV010000402.1 GCA_020850915.1 Chloroflexota bacterium
ATCAGCGCCGCGGCGCGGCTAGACTGCCGAATGAAGGAGCGACGGGACAGGGTCACAAATCCCTCCTGCGCCACGATTGGCCAGATGTCCCGACTCGGGGGTCTCTGGCAGCCCGCTTCAGACCGCCACCGCCGCGGCCAATGGGCCGCAAGCAGCTCGCCCCGGACCGGGGGCGTTGCGCTTGCTGCTCCGGTCCGCCGCGCCGCGGCCCCGATCGGCCGCTCTCTGCCGCCAACGTCCGGCAACGTCAACGACGCGATTGCACATTCCGAGCACACCTGTCATGTCATGCCGGGACGGAAGCCCACGGCGCGCCACTTCGGCCGGACGACGTCACGCACCTCACTCTTCCCTGTTTTCGGCAGGATGTCAAGAATTCTGGAAGAAGACACGCTGCCACGACAGGATACTGGCATGATTGTTGCACTATCGAGGCGCGGGTGCTGCCACATCCAGAAGGACATGGGCCAGTTGTGATCTCAAGCTCCCGCACACGATCCACCGCGACTCTCAGCGGACGAGCAACGGCGAAAATCCTTCTTGTCGAAGACGATCTGGCGATCGCGGAGGCGCTGGTCGAGCTGCTGGAGAACGAGGGGTATCGGGTCTGGCATGCCCCGAACGCCGCCAGCGCCGAGGTGCTCATCGACGAGGCTCGGCCAGACCTCGTCCTGCTGGACATCATGCTGCCGGACACCGATGGCCTGGTGCTGTGTACGGAGCTTCGGGCCCGCTGGCCGGCGCCCGTGGTGTTCCTCTCCGCCACGCAGCGGCGGAGCGACCCCATCATCGGGCTGCGGCTGGGCGCTGATGACTTCATTGCCAAGCCGTTTGACGCTCGCGAGCTGCTGGCCCGAATCGAGACCGTCCTGCGACGGGCTGCCGCCTCGCGGCCGCGCGTCAACGAGCCGGAGGTCTTCCGCCTCGGGCCGTTGACGGTGGACGTCGGCCGGCGCGCCGTGCTCCACAATGACGAGCCGTTGCAGCTCACACCCACGGAGTTCCGCCTGCTGGCGACACTGGCCTCCGAGCCGGACCAGGTCTTCTCTCGCGAGGAGCTGGCGAACCGGGTGTGGGGCTACGAGTCGATCGGCGAGAGCCGGGTGGTGGATGTCCACATCAGGCGTCTGCGGCAGAAGCTCGACGAAGCCCACGTGCGTGACCCGATCATCGTGACGCTGCGAGGCTTCGGCTACAAGCTGTCCCGCTCCGTCCGCGGCTAGCGCGCTGGCAGTCCCGTGGGCGTCCACGGACGCATGCCACGAGCGCTGGGCGCGCTCGCCAGGGGCGGCCGCGTGCATCCGGGATGGCCCCGCGGGCTAGATGACCCCTTGCTCGTGCAGCTCCGCCATCTCCGCCTCGGACAGACCAAGGCGCTCGCCGTAGATCTCCTGGTTGGAGGAGCCGAGCGGTGGGCCGGCCCACTGGATGCGGCCTGGCGTATCAGACAACCTCGGCTGAGGGCTGGGCATGCGCACCCGGCCCAGCTCGTCGTCCTGCACCGTGGCGATCGTGCCGCGGGTGGCCAGGTGGGCGTCCTCGGCCAGGAACTTGAAGTCCGCCACCGGGGCCACCGCCACCTCGGCCTTCACCAGGCAGTCTACCACCTCCTCCTGGGTCAGACTGAGAACCCACTCCGCCACGATGTCATCCAGCACCTCCACGTTCGCGAGTCGGTCCGGGTTGGACTTGAAGCGTGGGTCCTCGATCAGATCCGGGCGGCCCATCTCGCGAAAGAGGCGCTCCGCCAGCGTCTGGGTGGAGCCCGCGATCGCCACCCACCGGCCATCCTTCGTCTGGTAGGCGTTGCGCGGCGCCGAGCCGGAGGTGCGATTGCCGCTCCGCGTGCCGGTGATCCCGAGCTGGTCGTACGAGATGACGTGGCCAGAGAGCATGGTGAAGAGCGGCTCGATCAGACTGACGTCGATCGTCTGACCTCTCCCGCGGTGCTTCGCGTCGCGCTGGTAGAGGCACATCAGGGCGCCGATCACGCCGTACAGAGCGGCGGTATTGTCCGCCAGCGGGAACGGCGGCAGGGTGGGCGGCCCGTCCGGCTGGCCGACAATGTGGGCGAAGCCGCTCATCGCCTCGGCCAGCGTGCCAAAGCCCGGCCGATCGCGATAGGGGCCGAACTGGCCGAAGCCGGAGACCCGCATGACCGTCAGGCCGGGCCGCACCGCGTGCAGACGGTCCGGCGAGAGGCCCCAGCGCTCCAACGTGCCGGGGCGGAAGCTCTCGATCAAGATGTCGGCCTGTGTCTGCTCGATCAGCCGGCAGAACAGCTCCTGGCCGGCCGGTTTGCTCAGCGCCAGCGTCACCGACTTCTTGTTGCGCGAGAGCACCTTCCAGTACAGCGGGATGCCGTCCTTGCGCCGGCCGAACCAGCGGCCCTGGTCGCCGCCAACCGGGTTCTCCACCTTGATCACTTCGGCACCGAAATCACCCAGGATCATCGCGGCTGTGGGGCCCGCGATCACCTGGCCGCAGTCGATCACCGTGATACCGCTGAGGGGCAGGTCGGCCGCCCCTGACTCCATGGTCACCTGACACTCCTCATCCAGTGAGTCTCAGACCGTCAGTCCGAGGCCTCTGGCCCAGTCCAGGACGCGATGCGCCCTGGCGGCCATGGCGTAGTCCACCAGCTTGCCGTCCACGCTCGTCGCCGCGGAGCCGCGGGCGAGCGCTTCCTCGAACGCCTCGATCACCCGCCGGTAGTAATCCAGCTCCTGCTGGGTGGGGGTGAAGACGCGATTGATCGTCTCGATCTGGCTCGGATGGATGGCGGTCTTGCCGCGGTAGCCGAGGCGGCGAGACGCCTCGCAAGAGACCGCCAACCCCTCCGGATCCTTGAAGTTCGGGTACGAGCCCTCTATCAGGTGCTCGACGCCGGCGGCGCGTGCCGCCACCAGGACACGCGAGCGGACGTACAGGACCTCCTCGCCCTGAACAGACCAGGTGTAGCCGAGATCCGCCTGGAGGTCGCCATCCTGGGCTGTGCCGCAGGTGATCGAGGTCACCCGCGGCGAGGCGCTGGCGATCTCGTAGGCGAACCAGACGCCCTTCGCCGTCTCCAGGCTCGGGCCGATCTCGATCGAGCCCGCCGGCAGGCTCCGCTCGCGCTCCAGCTCCGTGAGCCAGCCGTCCACCGTGCGCACCGTCTCGGCGGACTCGGTCTTCGCCAGCCGGATGCCCCGCAGGCCCGGCACGACGACCGCCTCAAGGTCGTCCGGCAGCATGCCGGTGTCGACGGCGTTCACGCGCACGTAGACGAGGGCGCTGCCGCTCAGCTCGCCGAGACGCTCGCGAGCGAGCTGGCGGGCGCGGGGCTTCTCGGGGATGGGAACAGCGTCTTCCAGGTCGAAGATCAGACAATCGGCGCCGTAGGTGGGCGCCTTCTTCAGCATGTCCGGCCGATTCGCTGGCATGATCAGGAGACTGCGCGGGCCTCCGAGCATGAATGCCTCCGTTCCAGGAGGGGCGACGTGCCCGGAGCGGTGGACGAGCCACTGGCGGCGCGCGCTCCCTCGGTCGCGGCCATCCTACGCCAGGCCCGCCGGCGCTGTCGAGCGCCGACCCCTGGAGGCCGCGGCCGAGCACTGCCGCGGGGCCGCCGCCAACCGGTCGGTGCACCGCCCGAGAGACCCGCTGCAAGATTCAACCAGAGTCGGGAGCACCCGACCTGGACGTCAGGCCCGGCTGGGGCAGGTCAGACGAGGCGCGCCTCCCGCTCGGCCGGCTTGTCTTCCGCCGTCTCGCGTTCGCGTTCGGCATGGGCGCGGCTGGCTCGCTGGAGGCGGAAGCCGGTCAGGCTTGCGAAGGCGTAGCCGACGGCGCTGACCGCGAGCGCGGCGCCAGGCACGACGCTGGCGACGGCCGCGGCGACGGCCGGCCCAACC
>JADZDV010000403.1 GCA_020850915.1 Chloroflexota bacterium
GGGGGGAGGAGATCGCGAGGCCGAGTCAGACCGGGCGGACGAATGACCCTCAGGCGAAGACCTGGACCTGCAGCTTGCTCAGCGCCCCGCCGTTCTCCTCCGCGCTCGGAATGCAGGTCAGATCCACGCTATCCGACACGCGGGTGATCTGGACGTCGACCGGGCTTGACGCGTCTGATATGCTTCGCCGGGCGGTCCAGCTCGGGATGGGCCCGGGCTTGATATCCGGCAAGGGGTGGATCTGCCTGGGCGGTCCGCCGACCATCATTCGGCCGGCCTGATATTGCCGCCCGCTCGGTGTTCGGTGGCAGGGGAGACCGAACGCTTCCCCCTGACCCTCCTGGCCAGTGCGCGCTGAGCCGCGTGCGCTTGTCAGCAACGCTCTCGTGCTCCCAAACCAGCCCGTGGGCTCGTCGGCCCTGAAGGAGGACAGCAGTGAAGGCCAATCTGACCTGTCGCCTCGTCACGCTTCTGGTGGTTTCTGTCCTGGTGCTCACCGCTTGCCAGGCAGCGCCCCCGCCATCGACGCCTTCGCCCGCCACAAAGGCACCGGCAGCGGCGCCCGCCGCCGCTGCACCTCAAGCGAGCCCGGCGTCTGCACCTCCGGCCAGCGCGGCGTCCGCGCCTCCAGCGGGGCAGCCGGCCGCCGCGGCGCCGAAGGCCGCCGCTCCCCCGAAGGCTGAGCCGAAAGGTAAGTTAACGGTCGCGATGGGCGTCGATGCCGACACGCTCGATCCCCATATGACGACGGCTCAGTCCACCTCAGGCGTGTTAGCCAACGTTTACGAGGGGTTGACAACCCGCGATGACTCCATGAAGGTGGTCCCCCAGTTGGCCGAGTCCTGGCGCCCGGTCGATGACACCACCTGGGAGTTCAAGCTGCGCAAGGGCGTCAAGTTCCAGAATGGCGAGGATTTCAACGCCGAGGCCGTGAAGTTCAGCCTCGACCGCGTGCTGAACCCCGCGACGAAATCGACGGCACGTTCATATATCGACACCATTAAAGAAGTCAAAGTCGTGGATCCCTCCACGGTGCGGATGGTCACCGACGGCCCGGCGCCGTCCCTGCCCGCCCGACTGGCACTCCGTGCCGGGTGGGTCCTGCCGCCTGGCTATGTGAAGGAGAAGGGCGACCAGTACCTCACCACCCACCCCGTCGGGACCGGCCCGTTCAAGTTCGTCCAGTGGGTCAAAGACGAAAACCTCACATTCGAGGCCAACCTCGATTACTGGGGTGGGCCACCGAAACTGAAGACGCTCACGTTCAAGCCGGTACCAGAGGCGTCAGCGCGGATCGCGGCGCTGCAGACCGGGACCGCCGACATCGTTGTGAACGTGCCCGCCGACCAGACCGAGGCTCTGGGACGGGACAAGCGATTCGCCATCCAGGCCGTCCCGAGCTTGCTGGTCATCTCGTACAGCCTGGACTCGACCGTCCCCGGGCCGCTGCAGGATAAGCGCGTTCGACAGGCTATCAACTATGCCGTCGACAAGGATGCCATCGTCAAAGAGATCCTGCGGGGGTATGGCCGCATCACCCCGGCCTTGCTATCTCAGGAGGTGTACTCCTTCGACGACAGCATCAAGCCCTATCCCTATGACCCGAACAAGGCGAAAGCCCTCCTCGCCGAAGCCGGACAGGCGAACGGCTTCAAAGTGAACATCAACACGTCAAGCGGTCGCTACTCAGCCGACAAGGAGGTCGCGCAGGCGATCGCCAACTATCTGAGCAAGATCGGGCTCCAACCGAGCGTCAAGGTCTGGGAATGGGCAAACTACGCGAAGTCGCGCTTTGGCGTGGACGATCCAGGCTCTGTCTCGGTGTTTGGGTTCGGGGGCGCCGGCGCCTATATCCCGGAAGTCATCTACTGGCCCATGCTCGGAAGCGGCCAGACGTATTCGACGACGAAGGACCCGGTTCTCGACAAGCTCCTCACCGACGGGGCGCGAGCGATGGACGATCAGAAGCGCGTCGCGATCTTCAGAGAGGCGCAGCAACGGGTGCGGGAAGAGGCCTATCGCCTGTTCCTCTATCAGCAATACGACATCTACGGCGTCAACAACCGCGTCGAGAACTGGAAGCCTCGCGGTGACCAGTACCTCATGTTCCAAGGGGTATCGGCGAAGGACTGACACGAGACCCGACTGCCAGCTCCGCGTTTCTTGGAGCGACTGACTGAGCGCGGACAGACGGAACTATCTGGTTCGCTGGGCGACGAAACGATGGCGGGGTCCGAATGTACGGCGTAGCCGCTCATGTTCGGTGTGAGTAGGCGACACAAACGGACTCCGCCCTGGTGCATACCTCCACCCTACTTTCAACTTTGAAGAGGAGCAGCGCAATGACCATACCTACCCGTCCGGCTCAGACCGGGGTACAGGACTTCTGGTACCACCCCGAGGCCGAATCGGTGGGAGCCATTCCTACCGGCACGCGTGCCGGACAGCTCCTGTTCCTGTCGGCGCAGACGGCCGTCGATCTGGACACGGGCGAGATAACGCGCGATCTCGTCGACCTACCCACCAATGTGCGCGATCACCTGTCCGGCCTGGCCTACCATGCGTCTATTGCCGAAGCATATTTCGGCCCGATCATGGCCCAGACCTGGGCGATCTACCAGAACCTCTCGAAGATCCTGGCCCTGCAGGGTGCCTCGCTCAAGGATATCGTCCGCCAGCGCATCTACCTGACCGATATTCGCGACGTGGGTTGGATGGAGCAGGTGATGCTCTCCTTCTTCCCCGACGAGAAGCCGTCAACGTTGATCGTCGGGGTATCCAACCGAAGCGTTTATGAAGATGTCCGAATGTGGGTCGATTGTGTGGTCCTGGTGCCCGAGTCGGGCGGTCTCAAGAAAGAGACCATCTACTTGCCCGAACTTAGGAAGGTAAACGGACCGTACCCGCAGGGAGTTAAGGTCGGGCAGTTCCTGTTCTTCGATGGCCTGCGAGGGGTCGATGCCAGGACGGGCCGCCCGGTGACCACGCTGGACGAGCTGGGGGTAGAGGGGGCGAGTCTGCAGCGGACCGAAGGCCTCTACGGCAACAGCTCGTCCGAGGCCTACTGCGCCCAGTGGTGGCTGTCGATGAACGGGCACCTCCGACGCCTGCTGGAGAGCCAGGGAGCCACGATCAACGACATCGTCCAGTTGAACGGCTACTGGCGTAACGGAATGCGTGATTCGCCAGAGCGCGAGTACTTGCGCGTTCGGCTGTGGGGCGAGGTGGCCAACACGCCGAGCCAGCCCGGCTTCGCCTATCACAACCTGAGCCCGGTCAACGAGATCCAGTGGCTGGCAAGCGGCCTGGCGCTCTTACCCGGGACGTATCGGCGCGAGCCGGGTGGTCTTGCCAAGGAGAACACGGACGGAATGATCGCGACGCTCCAGAAGGCCGGACCGATCTTCATCTGTACCCCGCTGACCATTCTGCGCGGCAAGCATCAGCACGTTGTGTCCTTCGCCGACTTCGCGGACGATGGGCGGCTGCAAGCTCAGAGCCGGATCGACGCCGGCCAGGCGGCCATGGCACGAGCCTGGCACTGCTACACCTTCTGGAAGCAGCGAGCCGCCGAGTTCGGGGCCAGCCACATCCTCCATCAGACCGTCTACCTGGCCGATCTGTCGGTCTGGCCGGCGTACGAGAACGTTGCGCGAATCGTCTTCAACGGGCGTGTCCCACCCACGACCCTGATCCCCGTCGACGACAGTCAGTACGTCTGGAGATACCATGCTCGCACCCCAGAGTCCATCCGGGGCGAGCGGCAGTCGCCAGACTTATGGGAAAATGCCGAGCGCGTTGAGATCCAGACCTGGGGGTTGACGCTCGAAGGCTTCTAGGCGATCGACGCCACGCCGCGCGGCCAAACTCACACCGCGGGCACCGAGACGCTGGGAGCAGGCCTGCTGCTACAGACGTATCGCTGGGAGGCCTTCAGTCGCCAGACCAGCACGAGATGACCTGGTCGCGCAGGAGGGGATAGGCAGCCTCTCCCGCGCGACACCACGGGGGCCGTTCGGATGACTCGCTATCTGGTCGCACGGCTCTGGCACTCGGTTGTCGTACTCTTCGGTGTCTCGGTTGTCGTATTCGCTCTGCTCCATCTGTCGGGCGATCCGGTACGCCTTCTCTTGCCCCCGGAGGCATCCGAGGCCGACGTTCAGCGTCTACGACATGATTACGGTTTCGACCAGCCGATCTACGTCCAATACAGTCGGTTCATCAGCCGCGCGGTGCAGGGCGACTTCGGGGTGTCGCTCCGGCACAACGAGCCGGGGATGGCACTGGTCGTCGAGCGGCTCCCGGCCAGCTTCGAGCTGACCGCGGTGGCCATGTTGTTCTCCATCGTCATCGCGATCCCGGCGGGAGTCATCGCCGCGCTGAAGAAGAACACCCTCATCGATGGGATCAGCATGTCAGTCGCACTGATCGGCCAGTGCGTCCCCGTCTTCTGGCTCGGCATCATGCTGATCATTCTGTTCTCGGTCCAGCTCAATCTGTTGCCGCCGGGCGGCCGAGGGGGGGTTCAGTTCCTAATCATGCCCGGGTTCACCCTTGGCGCGTACTCGGCAGCGCTGGTGACGCGGCTGACGCGCTCGTCGATGATCGACGTCCTGGTTCAGGACTACGTCCGCACTGCCCGGGCCAAGGGGCTCTCCAGCTATGCGATCCTGGTTCGCCACGCCCTCAAGAACGCGGCGATCCCGATCGTTACCGTCGTCGGCATGCAGATAGGGATTCTCCTGGGCGGTGCCGTCATCACCGAGACCGTCTTCAGCTACCCAGGCATGGGGCGATTGGCCGTTCAAGCGATCTCGAACCGGGATTTCCCGGTGGTCCAGGCCTTCGTCATCGTCGTCGCGGTGATCATCGTCACCATGAACCTGCTCGTCGACCTCGCTTATCTGTACATCGACCCACGCATCAAGTACCAGCGACGGAGCGCCTAGTGGCTCAAGCGGACAGTGGGCGGTCACTCGCTCCCAGGTTCGAACGGCCCCTTCGGGCACGGGCTCCGCTGCGGAAGGCGCTACGATCTCTTGTCCGTGCAAAGCCGGCGCTCTTTGGAGCGGTGGTCGTGGCCCTCGTGGTGCTGAGTGCTATCCTGGCCCCGGTCATTGCTCCTTACGACCCGACTGCCCAGGATCTCTCCAGGCGACTCTCGCCGCCGACCTGGTCGTTTGCGGCCGGCCAGTACTTCCTCGGCGGCGATGTGCTCGGTCGGGATCTCCTGAGCCGGATCATCTACGGTTCCCAGATCTCCTTGATCGTCGGGATCTGCTCGGTCGCCGTCGCCGGCGGGATCGGCGTGCTCGTGGGACTGATCTCCGGCTACTACGGTGGACGGGTCGACAGTCTCATCATGCGGATCGTCGATATCCAGATGGCCGTGCCTGTCCTCGTGCTGGCGATCGCCGTGGTTGCCGTCCTTGGGCCGAGCCTGCGCAACATCATCCTCGTTCTGGGCATGACCGCCTGGGTCACGTATGGCCGCGTCGTCCGCGGTCACGTCCTGTCGATCTGTGAGGCCGCCTATATCGAATCCGCCCGGTCGATCGGAGCGGGAAACCTCCGGATCATGTTCCGCCACGTCCTGCCGAACGTTGGGACATCGATTATCGTCGTCGCAACCCTCGAGGTTGCCCGGATGATCACGGCGGAGGCGGCGCTCAGCTTCCTTGGGCTCGGCGTGCAGCCGCCAACGCCCTCCTGGGGAGGCATGGTAGCCGAGGGGAAGGACGTGCTCTCGATCGCCTGGTGGCTCTCAGCGTTCCCCGGCCTGGCGATCCTGTTGACGGTGCTGGGAGTCAACCTGCTTGGCGACTGGCTGCGCGAAGCGCTCGACCCCCGACAGCGCGGGGTGGAGTAGGCCTCATCGCTCCCCGCCCCCGGCTCCTGGCGAAGATGAGACCCGCTCGCTGAGGGAACAGTCCGCTCCTCACGTCCCGATGGGTCGCGAGCTGGCCCCCGCGCCTGCCAGGAGGCTACGCTTCCGCTCGATTCGCCTCATGCAAGCTCCTCGTCGCCTGCCCCCATCTGTCGCCTTCGCCGTGCTCTGGCTGGGACTGTCGCTGCTGCTCCTGCTCCTGGGTCGCTGGTCTTCGGGACCAGGTGCCAGCGCGCCTCCGACGCCGACGATCGCGCCGGTAGGCTCGACTGGCCCCGGGCGGGCTACCGCGCGGGCTCCGACTGACGCTGGGCAAGCTGCCGGGCCGGCCTCGACTGGCGCCGGGCTGGCTGCCAGGCCAGCGTCACCGAACGCCGTGCGGCTCGGCACGCGCGGCAACCTGCTGGATGCGCCGCTCTACGTGGCGATGGCGCGCGGCTTCTTTCGCGACCAGGGCCTCGAGGTCACGGAGCAGCAGTTCGACACGCTCGCCCGGATGACGGAGCTGCTCGGCCAGTCCCGACTGGACGTCGTCTCCAGCGCTCCGTCGGCCAGCCTGTTCACGGCGCTCTTCAAGCGGACCGACGTCCAGATCGTGGCCGGAGGCGGTCGGTCGGACCGGGGCGTGAGCCCGTTCGACCTTGTCGTGCGGAAGAGCCTGGTGGACGCGGGACAGCTCGAGACGGTCGCGAAGCTCCGCGGTCGACGCATCGCCTTCACCGAGCTGCACACCTCGCCGGCGATCGAGCTGGACCGCTATCTCCGCCTCGGCGCCGTGGCGCTGAACCAGACCCAGCCGGTGGTCCTGCCGGCCGGCGACATCCTGGTGGCACTGGCCAACGGGAACGTCGACGCGTTCGTCGCGGCGGAGCCCACGCCGACCCTGGCCGTCGCGGCCGGCACCGGCGTCCGCTGGCCAGACTGGCGCAGCGTTCAGCCGAACCACCAGGTCGGACTGATGCTCTTCTCCCCGAGCTTCGGCCGCGAGCGACCGGACGTCGCCCGCCGGGTGCTGATCGCCTACCTCCAGGGCGTCCGCGTCTACGAGGCGGCCCGGGCGGGTGGCGATCGCGACGAGCTTGCGCGTCTGCTCGGGCCGCGCGTCAGGGTGAATGATCTCTCCCTCTTTGACCGGATGACCTGGCCCGTCTTCGACCAGGACGCCCGCCTCGATCTCGACAGCCTGCGCGCTGACGAGCAGTGGCTGCTCGAGATCGGCGCGATGCGCGACTGGCCGAATGTCGCCGCCTTCGTGGACCGCGCCTACCTGGACGCCGCCCTCACGCAGCTCGGAGCTGATGGCCAGTAGGTCAGCTCACCCCGGCGCGATGGGGAATCGCACCACAGCCTCCGTGCCGCCAGGAGGTGGTCCGTCTCCACGCTCGGCACGACACGACGGCAGTGCTGAGATGGTATGGCGAACAGACAGACCTGTCCTGAAGAACGGAAGGGCAGGGCTCTTCCGATGCGGCCGCGCTTCTGCCATGATGGTCTTGTCGCCAGTCGACGAGCGCGGGCGGGCGGCCTCTGTGGGTTCGGCCCCTGACAGCGGTGTGGTCCACCGTGGAGGGCGAGCTGCATGCCCA
>JADZDV010000404.1 GCA_020850915.1 Chloroflexota bacterium
ATCATCGCCTTGCCGCCGCCGAGCATGAAGACGTTGGTGCGTGCCAGGTGCAGGGTGCCTTTCAACGGGAGCTGCCAGCGCACGCCGTTCAAGACTCCCCAGTCGGCGATGTCCGCCGACTGCCGGATGGTCAGGCGGGCCAGCGCTTCGTTCGTCTGGCCGCCGACGACGCGGTAGAGGTCATCGTAGAACTCGTCTTCCAGATAGGGGCCGGTCGAGTAGCGATTGGCGCTCTGGTGCATGTAACGGATGTCGCGCGTGTGACGGCTGTTGCCGCCACGGAACGCCAGGGGAGCGCTCTCCAGCACCGCCACGCGCGCCCCGGCGCGGACCGCCGAGAGCGCGGCGTTGAGCGCGGCGTTCCCCCCGCCGACGACCAGGACGTCATACGGTTGAGTTAAGTCGATCATCTCAGTACGCCGATCAGGCGCCAGTATAGTGGAGTCCGCGAGACCGCTCAGCCCTCGCCAACGGCCGCCGAGAGGTTGCGGGCAAACTCCGCGATCGTCTGGTCAGCCTTCTTCCGGATGACGCCCTGACCGAACTCCCCGAGCTTGCCCAGGATCGCCACGTCTGCGTGGACCGCCAGCTCCGTCTGGTTGTCGCCGCGTGGCTCGAGCCGCAACTGCATCTTTCCGCGCACCGCGCCACCCACCCGCTTGTCGGCGGCCTGCACGTCGATTCTTGCCAGCCGGGTCTCCTGGTCGCGCTGGGCCAGCACGAGATCCCCTTCGAGCCGCAGGGCGATCGGGCCGACCTTCACTCGCAGCGCGCCGTGGTAGGTGTCCTCGGCCGTCTGTGTGACGCCTTCCGCGCCCGGCACACAGGTGCTGACGGCGGGCACGTCGGTGACGAAGTCCCAGAGCCGCTCCAGAGCGGCACCCACCACGACTCGCTGCTCGATGATCATTCCCGCGCCCTCACCGCTTGCTCCGCTGTCGTCTCGCCCGAGCAGTGTATACAATGGGGACCATCCGACCCAGAGCGAGTGTTCCATGAGCGCAAGCCGTCTCATCGCCGTGACCGTCAACGGGCAACGTCGGGAAGCCGAGGTGGCGGCCAATCGTCTGCTTGTTGATTTTCTTCGCGGCGATCTCGATCTGACCGGCACGAAAGAGACGTGCGGCATCGGCGTGTGCGGCGTCTGCACCGTCCTGCTGGACGGCAGGCCGATCAGCGCCTGCCTGACCCTGGCGGTCATGGCAGACGGCCGCGAGGTCACGACCGTCGAGGGGATTGGTCAGGACGACGCCCTGGATCCCGTCCAAACGGCCTTCATCGAGCAGGGCGGCTTTCAGTGCGGCGCCTGTACGCCGGGTCAGATCGTCGCCGCGCGGGGCCTGCTCAACGAGATCCCAGCGCCCACCGAGGAGCAGATCAAGAGCTGGATGATGGGCAACCTCTGCCGCTGCACAGGCTACTACTCCATCATCCGATCGATCCAGGCGGCTGCCGAGGCGGAGCGCGGCCGATGAGGCCGTTCGACTACCGCCTCCCGGAGAGCCTCGAGGAGGCAGCGGCGCTCTTGAGCGAGCTTGGGGACGATGCCAAGCTGATCGCTGGCGGCACGGCGCTGGTTCTGCTGATGAAGCAGGACCTCGTCCAGCCGGCCTATCTGGTGGACCTCGGCCGCGTCCCCGGCCTGAGGGGCGTTCGACGAACAGGCGGCGCCCTCGCCATCGGCGCACTTACCACCCACCGAGAGCTCGAGACCTCCGATGAGGTCAGGGGCGCCTGTCCGGTGCTTGCCGAGACGCTCGGCAAGGTGGCGACGATCCGCATTCGGAACATGGCGACCATCGGCGGGAACCTGGCTCACGGTGATCCGAACCTGGACCCGCCTGTGACGCTGCTCGCCCTCGACGCAAGCGTGCGCCTCTGGAGCGCGAGTGGGGAGCGCGACGCGCGGCTGGAGGATCTGTTCGTGGACTACTATGAGACCGCTATCCAGCCCACTGAGATCCTGACGGACGTGCTGATCCCAGCCATGCCGCCTCGCTCCAGCGGGGCATTCCTCAAGTACACCCCGCGCACCGAGGACGACTACGGAACCGTGACCGTCGCGGTCCGGCTGACCGCCGATCCGTCCGGCGAGCGCTGTCAGGACGTTCGGATCGCCATCGGGTGCGCCGGCCCGACTGCCCTCCGCGCCCGCGAAGCCGAGGACGAGCTGCGCGGTCAGGTCCTCGGCGAGGGCGCGTTCCGAGAAGTCGGGGCCCTGGCCTACCGCGCCGTCGATCCCATCTCGGACGTCCGTGGCTCGGCCGAGTACAAGCAAGCCATGGCCGCGGTGTTCGTGCGTCGCGCCCTGCAAGAGGCTCACAGCCGTCTTCTGAAGCTCCAATAGCGCCCTCCAGACCGAGCGTCCTCCGCACAGGCGGCCTGATCGCTGCATGCATTCCGATAGCCCCAGCCATCCCGAGCTTGCGAGGGATGGCAATGGTCCGATGAGTTGGCAGCGAGTGCCTCCGGTCTCGGGCCGATCGACGGCGCGAGCGGCCGGGCTGATGGTAGTGGTCCGATGGGTAGGGACGAGTGCCTCGTGCGACCCTAGCCCGGCCATGGAGATCGATGGGCGGATTCTGGCCTTCGTATGCTCGGCCTGCTTTGGGCTGAACCCGCTCTTCACCAAACTGGCTTTCCGGCGCACGGACCGCATCGACATGGCGGTCTTCCTGGGGCTGGCGGTCGCCATTCCGATCTACCTCCTCTTCCTGCCGTTCACGGGTGGTCTCCAGTGGGAGCGGGTCACACCGACCGCGTTCGTGGCGTTCACTCTGGGCGGACTGTTCGGCGCCGGCATCGGACGTGGCTGGATGGTCGTTGCGATTGTTCGCATTGGCGCATCGCGGGCCTCAGCCCTGAAGAACACGGCCCCGCTGTTCACCACCGCGCTCGCCATTCTCATCCTGCACGAGCAGGTCTCGCTGCTCCGCTGGGCGGCGATCAGCGCGATCATCGTCGGCGTCGCTGCGCTCGGCTGGCACGGCAAGGGCGGTCAGGCACGCTTCCACTGGGTTGGCTTCCTGGCTGGGATGGGGTCAGCCCTCTCGTACGGTGTCCGCCCACTGTTCATCAAGCTTGGTCTGGAGTCGGTCAACCTACCGGTCACCGCGACGTTGGTTGGCTCCATCGCCGCGCTCACCCCGTATGCGTTCGCGGTTGGTAAGCGGAACGGACTGATCAGTACAGGCGTTCCGCTCTGGAGCATGCTCCTCTTTGCGCTGGGCGGCGTGCTTCAGTCCTTCGGGTTCCTTGCCCTGTCGTTCGCGCTGTCCCGGCAGGCGGTCAGCCTGGTCTACCCGATCGTCGGCTCCGCGCCGCTCTTCACGCTCGGATTCTCGCGCCTGGTGCTGGGCTCGTCGGAGAAGATCACGCGGTCTGACCTGTTGGGTATCTTCACGGTTGTGGCCGGCGTCGCCGTCCTGTCCTCCTGAACCGCTGGTGAGACTGGCGACTCACCAGGGATGAAGAGAACCGCCATGTTCAGAGGAGTCGGTTCCGACATGTCAGCACGCGTGGACCTGATCGTAAGAAACGGCACGATCGTGACCTCATCCGGACAGGTCCCAGCCGACCTGGCGACCGAAGGTGGTCGGATCGTCGGGATCGCGGCGCCGGGGCGGCTGGCGCTGGCAGGGAGCGAGGAGTACGACGCCACGGGCCAGCACGTCCTGCCGGGCGTGATCGACGGACATGTCCACTTCCGCGAACCGGGGCTGGAGTACAAGGAGGACTTCGGCAGCGGGTCGCTCGCGGCTGTCATGGGAGGCGTCACCACTGTTATCGACATGCCGAATACGCTTCCGACGGTCTCCACGGCGGAGGTTGTGCGCCTCAAGCAGCGACTGGCCGAATCGAAGTCCTACTGCGACTTTGCGCTCTACGGTCTGCTGGTGGACGAGAGCGTCGACCACCTGGCCTCGATGGCCGAGGCGGGCGTGGTCGGCTTCAAGTGCTTCCTCGGCGAAACGATCGGCAACATCCCCGCTCCGAGCGACGGTGCCCTGCTCGACGCCATGCGCATCGTGCGCCGTCTGGACCTTCGCCTTGGCTTCCACGCCGAGAACAACGCCATCATGCAGCACCTGATCCGAAAGCTAAAGGCCGAAGGACGAGCCGACCCGCTGGCGCACCTGGACTCCAGGCCGGTGATCGCCGAGGTCGAGTCGATTCAGCGGATGGGACTGTTCGCAAGCCACACCGGAGCGAAGGTCCATATCTTCCATCTCTCCTCGAGGGACGGCCTGGCAGCTATCGACGACTGGCGTGCCAGGGGGGCGGACCTCACCTGCGAGACTGGCGCGCACTATCTCTTTCTCAGTTCGCGGGACATGGCTCAGCTCGGCTCGGTCCTCCGGATGAACCCGCCCGTTCGCGAGCCGG
>JADZDV010000405.1 GCA_020850915.1 Chloroflexota bacterium
CCGCGGTGAGCACGGGTGTTCCGCCCGTGACCCAGGTTCTGCACGTGGCCGGCGCGGCGGCGTTCTGGTCGTCGATCGTCGTGCTGGCAAGCCTCGCCTACCGCGCTAGTCGAGCGCCCGCGGAGCCGCTGCCAGACAATCGCGGGGATGGGCTTGCCTTTCTGACCGGGGCGACGCTGGCTTCGATGGGCCCGCCCGGCATCGCGGGCGGCGCGATCTCACCCTTTGTCTTCCAGCGGAGGCGGGCGCTGCTCGAGGAGAGGGTTGTCGGCGAGACGGCGACGAAGCTGAGACCGGCCACGCGTTTCCGAGCCTATTTCTCACTCACCAAGCCGCGGGTTATCGTCCTGCTCCTGATCACAACATTCGCCGCCATGCTGGTGGCGCAGGGGGGGATGCCACCGCTGCCGCTGGTGTTCTTCACGCTGCTCGGCGGGGCGATGGCGGCCGGTGGCGCCGGGGCGATCAATTGCTACCTGGATCGAGACATCGACGCGGTCATGGGCCGCACCCATCCGCGGGCGATCCCTTCGGGAGCCGTGGCGCCGTCTCGCGCCCTGGCGTTTGGGATCACCCTGGGCGTCCTGTCGTTCGTTCTGATGTGGGCGTTTGTCAATCTCCTGAGCGCGGCGCTGTCGCTGGCGGCGCTGCTGTTCTACGTCTTTGTCTACACGCGCTGGCTCAAGCGCTCCACACCGCTCAATATCGTGATCGGCGGCGCAGCGGGGGCCGTCCCGCCGATTGTCGGCGTCACGGCCGTGACGGGCGAGGTCAACCTGCTGGCGCTGTACCTCTTCGCGATCATCTTCTTCTGGACACCGCCACATTTCTGGGCGCTCTGCCTGCTCATCCAGCGGGAGTACGAGCGAGCGCGTGTCCCGATGCTGCCAAACGTGCGCGGGGAGGTGGAGACGCGACGCCAGATCGTGCTCTACTCGCTGCAGCTCGTCGCGATCACGCTCCTGCTGGCGGCCACACGCTTGACCGGTCTGATCTACCTGGTCTCCGCGGCGGCGCTGGGGGGGCTCTTCCTCTACTATGCGCTGCGCCTGAAGCGCGACGCTGATACGAAGTCGGCCCGCCGGCTGTTCCACTACTCGATGCTCTATCTCACCCTGCTCTTCGCCGCTCTCGTCGTCGATCGGCAGATCAACCTGTAGGCGCAATCGGCATCGGACGCATGCTCACTCGACTCACCCCGCTCCTGCTGTGCTGGACGCTGGCCGCGGTCCTGGCCGGCTGCCGCGAGGAAAGCAAGCTCCCGCGCTATGGCCAGGCGCCTGATTTCTCCCTGAGCGATCCTCAGACCGGGCGGTTTGCGAGCGCGGACCTGAAAGGCAAGGTCTACCTGGCCGACTTCATCTACACCTCCTGTACCGACATCTGCCCGTTGCTGAGTGGGCGGCTAGCGCAGGTGCAGGAGGCGTTGAAGCGGGATGGCCTGCTCGGTCAGAAGGCGATGCTCGTCTCGATCAGCGTGGACCCAGCACGCGATACGCCAGCAGTGCTCTCTGCGTACGCTGAGCGATATCGCACCGACCTGGACGGCTGGCGCTTCCTGAATGCCTCGTACGAGGAGCTCGAGCCGCTCCTGGTCGGCTTTCACATCGGCACCGTCCGCGCGCTCCGGGCGCTCCAGACCGATCCCGACCCGATCGTGCACAGCAATCGCGTGATGCTGGTGGATGGCGACGGGACGGTGCGGGCTTACCTGCCGGGCGAGGAGATGCGTGTGGATGACGTGGTGCATGAGGTGCGGCTGCTTGCGCGCTGAGGTGCTGAGTCGGCAACCGCGGCCTCGCCGTCGTCGTTCTCGTCGCGAGTGCTGGCGGCGCCGGATCCGGTCAGTACAGCAGCAGGTAGATCGCCCAGCCCGTGACCACCACGTACGCCCAGATCGGCACGGTGATCCTTGCCAGTTGGCGGTGTCTGGCGAACTGCCGCTTGAAGGCGCGGTACAGGACGATCAGCACCAGAGGTCCGACCAGCGTGGCGAGAACCGTGTGCGAGATCAGGATGATCAGATAGACCACCCGAACGAGGCCTTCGCCGGCGAACAGCTTCGTCTCGAACAGCATGGCCCGGGCGATGTAGACCACCAGGAACAGGGCGGCAAAGACCGTCGCGGTCAGCATCGAGGCGCGGTGACGCCTCACCTGTTTGCGGCGGATACAGGTGTAGCCGATCGCCAGGAAGAGCCCGCTGACGACGATCAGGCTGGTGTTGAGGGTGGGAAGCCAGGCAGGGGCTTGCATCAACGGGTGCTCCTCTCGGAACGCGGGCTCGAGACTGCTGAACGCTCGGGACTGGGAACTGTTGACATGGTACTCAGGGGACCAGGGAGGCGGGCGGGTGCCCGAAATCGGGAACGGGCTGGGGTGAGGGCGCGCGGGTGGCAGTAACGAACACGAACGGGACGAGCCGTCCGCACGCGGTGGTGGTGGAGGACCTCACCAAGCGCTATGGCGAGCGAACGGTAGTCGATCACTTGAGCTTCACCGTGGAGGCAGGCGAAGTCTTCGCGCTGCTCGGTCCCAATGGAGCGGGCAAGACGACGACGATCGAGGTCCTCGAGGGCTACCGCCACGCGGACGGTGGGACAGCGCGCGTGCTGGGGCTGGATCCGCGGCGTGAGAGCGACCGTCTGAAGCGACGGATCGGCCTGATGCTCCAACAGGGCGGGATCTATCCCACCACCCGACCGCTGGAAGTGCTGCGGCTATACGGGGCGTTCTTCGAGCATCCGCTCGACCCGCGGGAGCTGCTCGAGCGCTTTGGCCTCGAGGTCGTCGCCAACACGCCGTATCGCAGACTGTCCGGCGGGCAGAAGCAGCGACTCTCACTGGCGCTGGCGCTGGTTGGGCGACCGGAGCTGGTGTTTCTTGACGAGCCGACCGCGGCGATGGACCCGCAGGCGAGGGCTGCCACCTGGGGCGCCATTCGCGCCTTGAAAGAGGAAGGCGTGACCGTCCTGCTGACGACGCACTTCATGGACGAAGCAGAGCGTCTCAGCGACCGCGTCGCCATCATCGACCACGGGCGCCTTGTCGCCCTGGACCGTCCCGAACGACTGACGTCGAGCGGCCGGGATGCGGTGCGTTTCAGGGCCGAACCCGGCCTGCCAGTCGGACAGTTGGCGGCCTGGCTGGAGGCGCGGGACGTTCGCGAAGACCGACCCGGTCACTACATCGTCTCCGCGCGGGCGACGCCGGCCTTACTGGCGCACCTCACTGCCTGGCTGGAACAACGGGAGGTGTTGATCGGGGAGCTTCGCGTCGCCCGCCGGTCGCTCGAGGAAGTGTTCCTGGACCTGACCGGCCGGGAACTGAGGGACTGAGGTGACATCAGGCTCGTACTGGCGCATGGTTGTCGCGATGACGCGCATGGAGATCACGCTGAACCTCAGACGTGGGGAAAGCGTGCTCATCACGCTCGTCGTGCCAGCCGTCCTGCTGACCTTCTTCGGCTCCTTCCAGATCATGCCAGTGGGCATGCCGCCGGAGGGCCAGATCCTCCTACCGGGCATGCTGTCGTTGGCGGTCATGTCTGCCGCGATGGTGAGCCTGGGAATCGCGACCGCGTTCGAGCGCCACTACGGCGTTTTGAAGCGGCTTGGCGGCTCGCCGCTGCCGCGCTCCGGCATGCTGATCTCCAAGGCGCTCGGGATCCTGGCCATCGAGGCGCTTCAGGTGGCGCTCC
>JADZDV010000406.1 GCA_020850915.1 Chloroflexota bacterium
GCCGGCCGATCGATGGTCCGCGTGGACGCTGTCTCAGCCCTGGGTCAGCGGCCAGCCGATCGTCCTCGACGGACAGGCGCTCTACGTCCATGACGCCGCGATCGACGTGTTCGACAGCGCGACCGGAAGCTGGAGCCAGCACGCACTTGCCTCACCGCGACGGAACGCGGGCGTGGCAACCGTCAACCACCTCGTGCTGCTTGCCGGCGGTGAGTCGGAAGCGGGTCCATCAGACGCCGTGGACCTCTACGACGCCGAGGCGCACGCCTGGTCCACGGCTCGCCTGGCCGCGCCACGCGCTGCACCGGCTGTGGCAGTCGTCGTGGGCCAGGCAATCTTCGCGGGCGGCAACGCGGCAGGCACAGCTTCCGCCGTAACCGACGTCTACGACAGCGTCTCAGGCGCCTGGAGTCAGGCGCTCTTACGCGACTCACGCAAGGTGTACACGCCCTGGGACAGAGCTTTCACGGCCGTCACAGTCAGAGACCGGGCATACGTCGTCGGGGGCGGGACCGTGAACGTCTACGATGGCAGCACGGGGACCTGGAGCGCGACCGAGCGCTCGGAGACGAGTCCGGTCGTTCTGCGCATCGTCGGTACGAAGCTGGTCTTCGCCTCCGACGGAGGGTACTACTTCGCGAATCGCCCCATTGACGTACTCGATACCGAGACTGGCAACTGGTCCACGACGCTCTTCACGGGCCCGCCGGGAACGACGTTCGAACGGAGCGTCGACACGACGCTGACCGTGGGCTCGAAGGTCATCTTCGCGGGCGGCACGGTGCCGCTCCGTGCGAACCGGGTGTCCACTGGCTCGGTGAGCGTTTTTAACGCCAACACTGGCCAGTGGTCCACGGCCGCGCTGACTTCCGGCGGTACACAGGGGGCGTTCGTATACGGCACGAAAGCGGTCTTCCCGGGGTCGCGCGCCATCGACGTGTACGACAGCGCTCTGGACCAGTGGAACAGCTACCCCCTCTCGCAGGAGCGCCATGATTTCGCCGTCGTGAACGCGGGGTCGCTCCTCCTGGTGGGCGGCGGATCGGTGGGGTACATCCAGCCCTATGTCGGCGTGAGCGACACAGTTGATGTCCTGGACCTGGAGACGGGCGCGCAGTCTGTAACATCGCTAAGCCAGGCGCGAACACGGCTGGCCGCCGCGGCCTCGGGACGCCTGGCTATCTTCGTTGGAGGGCTGGACGCTGGCAGCGACCGCCCTCCCAGCGCTGTCGACGTGTACGACACGACGTCCGGGGCGTGGGCCAGCGCGCCCCTTTCAGAGCCGAGCGGGGGTTACCGGGGCGTCCGCGCTGGCGATCAGCTCCTGCTGTACTCCGCGTCCTTCTCGCCACCGGCTACCGTGGACCTGTACGACAGCGGGAGCGATACGTGGACGGTCCTGCCGCTCAGCGTGCCGCGAGCCAACGCGGCGCTGGCGGCTATCGATTCCGTGGCAGTCGTCGCCGGCGGGCATTTCAGCGAGACACCTCGGGATCCGTCTGACGTCGTGGACATTCTCGATCTCCGCGCGCACACCATGGTGAGCGGCCGGCTGTCCCAGGCTCGAAGCCGATCCTCTGCGCTCGCGGTGGGACGCAAGGTTCTCATCGCGGGCGGAGAGGCGGCAGGAACCGGCGCCGGCATTGACTCGACGACTCAGTCCAACCTCGTGGACATCTACGACGTGGATCGGCACGAATGGAGCGTCACGACGTTCTCCGAGCAGCGCCGCGGAGCCATGGCCTCGGCCGCGGTCGGCAGCAAGGCCATCTTGGCCGGCGGTGTCAGCCTGCTTCAGCGTAATCCGTCCGGCGGCGTCATCGCCGTTCGAACGGACACGGCCGACGTCTATGATGCCGTGACGGAGACGTGGTCCGTCGCCAGACTCTCGGCTCCACGCTCCGGCATGGACGTGGCCGTCGTCGGCGAGAGGGCGGTGTTCGCGGGCGGGGTACCCGGTGTCGAGAACAATCGTGACGTCCTGTCTACGGCGGTAGACGTCTACGATGCGGCGGCTGACCGCTGGTCGTCGTCCACCCGTCCGCTCGCCAGGCGCGCCTCGCGGGTGCTGGTAGTTGGCGACATCGCCATCTTCGCCGGTGACGACGACCAGGTAGAGCTCTACGACGCCGCCGCGGATCGATGGACGTTGAAACGGCTTCCCGCCGGCAACAAAGCGCCGGCGATGGCGGCTGCCGGCGCGACGGCCATCTTCGCCGGTGGCGCCGTACCCATCGGAAGTGGGGGAGACACGAAAGCATCCGACGCGGTGGATCTGTTCGATTCGCGGACCGGGGCGTGGAGCCACACCACCCTGTCGCGACCTCGGCGAAACCTCGGAGCCGGCGGTAATAGCGGAACCGCGATCTTCGCGGGCGGGGGGGCTGATTACTATCCTTCGGCGCTGGTTGACGTCTACCGGGCACCCGAGCTTTCTCATGCTGACTGATCTCTTACGCCGCACAGCGCTCCCCCTGGTTGCGCTGCTCGTTCTCGGCGGACCGGCGTCTCCAGCTCCTGACCCTGTCGCCGCGCAGGCGGCCCCCGCTGACACACCGAGCGCCGCGCCGCTGTCGGTCGTCGGGCAGCTTGGCGGGTCGATCAACGCCCTGGCGGTGCGCGAGCCGTACGTGTTTCTCGGCGTCGGCCCGCGGCTCCAGGTGCTCGACGTGAGCGATCCGGCGAATCCCACCCTGGTCGCCCAGAGCGAGCCGATGCCGTTTCCGGTCCAGCACATCTCGCTGGACGGCCACCACGCGTACGTCTCAGGACCGGCGCGCGAAGTGCGGATGTTCGACGTTTCCGATCCGCGTGTTCTCGTGCCCGTTGCCGTGATTTCCACCGAACTGCCAGTGGCCGACTGGGACGCGCAGAACGGTCTGCTGTATATCGTCGAGGCGGAAATTCTCGACAATCGCGGTTTCCTCGGTTCCGTGGCAGAGTCTCCCCAGCAGACCAGACTTTCTATTGTGGACGTTGCGATCCCGACCCAGCCGAGGACTCTATCCAACTACACGCCGGACACCGGCGAGCGTCTCGTTCACGTCGCGGTCGAAGGAAAGCTGGCCTACGCTGAGCTCCACCTACGAGCCGGCGAACTGGTGCGGTGGGATGTCCTGGACGCATCCGATCCCGGAGCACCGACACGCGTTAGCGCTCTGTCACCCGAAGTCCCGACCGGTTTTGGCTCACTGTTCGCGGCAGCGGGCAATCTTGTCTTCGCCGGTGCGTCGGCGAGCGACGCGCGCGGCGGCCCCCCTGGCTCGTTGGCAATCTTCAGCATGGCTGATCCAGCCCATCCGGTGAAGCTGACGAGCATCCCGACAGGGTGGGAAAATGGCGGCATCACCGCAATGGGCGATTACCTGATTCGCTCTGCCGGTTCGCTGCGTATTAGCAGCATAGCGGAGCCGTCAGCGCCCATGGAGCTCGGGCAACTTTCTCTCCCGTGGATGCATCACCTGGTGGCACGGGAGGGACATATCTACGCCGTTGGACAGCAATCACTCTACGTCGTCGACTGGACTGAGCCTCGGCACCCCGCGGTGTCGGGCCGTTATCAAACCATCATGGCGTCTGAGACTCCCGCCGTCGCGGCGAGTGGAACCACGGTCTATGTGGGCCAGAACGACCTTTCGGTCGACAGCGACGAGCGAGTCCGACTGCATGTCGTCGACGGCACCACCCCCTCCAGACTCCACCAAACACAAGCCATACCCCTCTTCCCAGGCAACGGTCTAGTCGACGTCCTTACTAACGGTGGACGTCTTTACACTCTTCAGCGGCAGTACAAGGCCGAGAGTCCGCTGGAGCTATTCGACGTCTCGATGCCTTCCCAGCCGTCCAGCCTGGCTGACTCGTCTGTTCCGGGCGAAGGCACCGACTTGGCGCGTTGCGGCGCGCACCTGTGCGCGCTCGGCTTTGGAAACCTACACGTCGTCGACGTAAGCAATCCCACCCAACCGGTGGTGATCGGCAGCTATCGAATGCCCGACACAGTCGGGCTGCAGGAGAGCGGCTCTATCGCAACTGCTGGCCAGTATGTTTACGTGACGACGAATCGTCACTGGTACATCTTCGACCTGGCCGATCCGACCCAGCCGCGGGTTGCTGCCACGCTCGGCGGTGCGGGGCGCATGGACGTCAGCGGGGACCGCGCCTATCTCGTGTCCAACCGGTATCTACCGGTCAAGTCTAAGTATTGGGCGAACAACGACCTACAGGTCTACGATGTCAGCGATCCGCTTCATCCTTCGCTACTGGCGACTGTACCGATCGAGCAGCCGGTTTCAGCGTTCGGGAGTAGCGGCAACATCGTCTACCTGGCAA
>JADZDV010000407.1 GCA_020850915.1 Chloroflexota bacterium
ACCGAGCGACAGCACGCCGAGAGGGAGCGGGCCGAGCTGCTCGCGCGGGAGCAGACCGCGCGGACGCACGCCGAGCGACTCGCGGCCGAACGGGCGGCGATCCTCAGCCGGATCGCCGATGGCGTCATCGCGGCCGACGCGGCTGGTGATATCACGTTTGTCAATGACGCGGCGCGGCGGCTCTACGGTATTCTGACGCTCGGGCTGCCGGCCGAGGGGGGCGCGGCGACAAGCGCGCGGTTGACGGTTCACGACCTGCCCGGGCAGGGCGACCAGCTACCGCTGACCCGGGCCGCGCTGCACGGAGAGACCGTCCTCAACGCGGAGATGCAGATTCGGCGCCCCGACGGCACGCGCATCGTGGCCGAGGGTAGCGCCACCCCGGTCGTGACGGAAGACGGCCGTCGGCTCGGCGCCGTCCTGACGGTGCACGACGTCACGGCCCAGCGGGACCTCGAGCGGCAGAAAGACGAGTTCCTTTCGAATGTCTCTCACGACCTCAAGACGCCGCTCACGGCGATCAAGGCGTCGATTGGCGTTGTCCTGGCCAATGAGCCATCGGACACCCCCGAGCCGCTCCACCGCATGCTGACCAACATCCACGTCTCGACGGATCGGATGGTCTCGCTCGTCGAAGACCTGCTCGAATTGACGCGTGCGCAAGCTCGGAGGGTGCAGCTTCGGCTCCTGCGCGTGGACCTGCGAGACACCGCGCGACGGGCGGCCGCGGCGATCGAGCCACTCGTGCAGGAGCGCCAGCAGCGGCTCCAGTTGGACCTGCCGGCGCGTCCCGTTGAGGCGGCGGCTGACAGTCAGCGCCTCGAGCGGGCCCTGCTGAACCTGCTGGAGAACGCTTGCAAGTACGGGCGACCTGGCGGGAGGATTCGTCTGGGGCTCAGGCGCGGCAAGGGCCTTGCAACGTTGCGTGTGACAGACGACGGGCCTGGCATTCCGCGTTCGGAACAGACCAGGATCTTTGACAGGTTCTATCGGCCAACAACCGAGACGAGCCGGCGTATTCCGGGCAGTGGTCTGGGCCTGCCGATCGCACGCGCGATGGTGGAGCTGCACGGCGGCGAGCTGCGGTTGAAGAGCGAGCCGGGGAGAGGCTCCACGTTCTCCATCACCATTCCGATGGGTCCCGCGGCCGTCTCTCCCGCCGAGGCGCCGACCGGCAACCAGGGAGAGTGACGTGAAGATTCTTGTCGTTGACGACGACCGGCAGATCCTGGACGCGCTGACGGTTGGGTTCCAGCTCCAGTGGCAAGACGCGGCCGTCCACTCGGCCAGCGACGGGGAGAGTGGACTGCGTCTGTTCTACGAGCACGATCCGGACGTCGTGGTCCTGGACGTCTCGATGCCGGGCAAGAGCGGCTTTGAAGTGCTGCAGGAGATCCGGCGGATCTCCGATGTCCCGGTCATCATGCTGACCGCCCGTAGCGAGGAGATGGACCAGGTGCGCGGACTGGAGCTTGGCGCCGACGACTACGTCGTCAAGCCGTTCGGGCACCTGGCGCTGCTCGCGCGGATCAAGGCTGTCCTGCGCCGCGCCGAGTTGCCGCCGCCGACCAGGGCGCTGCCGGACTTCGTCGCCGGCCACCTCGAAGTTAACTTTCAGAACCACCAGGTGACGCTCAAGGGCGAAGAGGTCAAGCTAACGCCGGTGGAGTACAAGCTGCTGTACCACCTGGTGCGAAACGCCGGTCGCCTGATGCCGCACCAGGCGCTCCTGGACCGCGTCTGGGGAGACGACTATGGCGCTACGACCGATTATCTGAAGGTCTTCATCAGCAGGCTGCGCGCCAAGATCGAGCCGCCCGAGGGCCCACACTTCATCGAGACGGAGCGCGGCCTCGGCTACCGGTTCGTTCGCCCCAGGCAGGAGAGCGAGCGCGTTGCGACGGGCAAGACCACCAGGCCACGGTAGTCGCCACCACTCCCACGGGCGACAGCGCCGAAGGCCACCCCGGACGGGGCGGCCTTCGGCGTCCTGAGCAGGGGCGCTCCCGCTCCGGTCAGTGGCGACCGACCTGTCCCATCGGCGAGCCGTCCAGCACGTCCAGCTCCCGCTGAACCTGCTGCCGCGCGGCCACGAGGCGCTGCCGATGCGCCGAGACCTGGGCGATCTCGCCCCGAACCTCGACCACGGCGTCACCCGTGTCCCACTCCTGCGCCTCGCAGCGGTCGCGCTCGCGGTACAGCCGATTGATCTCGCCGGCCATCAGCCGGTCGATCGCTTCGATCATCGTCAGCTCGCGATGTAGTCGCTCGGTGACCTCGAGGTCAGACATCATCGTCGCCTCCTTCCTGGCGAGCGCGTCCCGCGTCGCCAACCGCTCCCGTGATCTGCTCGCTCACCGCCTCGCTTCGCTCTGCGCCGGTGAGCGCGGGGCGAAGCTGTCTGGGCAGCCCCCGGCCTGGTACGCCGTAGCGATGTTCACCTCGCTGGTTGGCGACCTTTCGTTCGAGCTGCCGCTCCACGTCGGCCACCGCCAGTCGTGCAGCCTGATCCGGCGTCGCGGCGGACTGGCGACTGATCAGATGCTGGCCCAGTGGCCCCACTTGGAGCCGCAGGTCTGCCTCCACCTGTCCGCGATCGCGAAACCGTTGCAGCGCCAGCACGGCCGCCGGGTCGGGGCGGTGAACGAGGCGACGCTCCAGAACCGTGAGGTGGTGACGAATGCGCCGCTCCTCGTTCTCCTCGAGCGCGAACCCGCGCACCTGGATCTTGATATCAAGAGGCATGGATCGACTCCGATAGGTCTACTCCCCCCGGGGCGTTGGCCAACAGGCCCCGCTCGAGGCGCACGCGAAGACGGCGTGCCAGGCTGCTCGCGCGGGGATCGTCATCCGAGGTTTCGATGATCTCGTCGAGCCCGCGCATCAGCAACGACAGCTCCTCCCGGGTCAGCGTCAGCGCCAACCTCGCCGGTGCGAGCCGCGGGCCGGACCTTGCCCCAGCCGTCAGCTCTTCCGGCGCCGCGTCCACCGGACGGATCAAGAGCAGCGGCACGGATGCCGAGTGGATCATCCGGGTGGCAACGCTGCCCAGCACGAGCCGCGCGAGGCCGCTTCGCCCGTGCGTTGCCATGGCGATGACATCGGCGCCATGTTCGCGGGCGACGATGTCGATCGTGGTAGCGGCGTAACCCTGGCGGGCCTCTACCTTACAGGCGAACCCGGCCGTGCGAAGGCGCTGCGCCGTTCCATCCAGATAGGTCTTTGCGTTCCCCAGCTCTCGCTCCGCGTCAACCGAGGACCGCACGCGAGCCAGCGCGGGCGTGGCAATCTCCACGACCCTGAGCAGGTACAGCTCCAGTTTGGCGAGACTCGCCAGCGACACGGCGGCGGCCAGGGCAGACTCGGCCAGCATCGAGCCGTCGAGCGGCACCAGGACTCGCAGCGGTCGGTCCTCCGGCCAGGGGTGTGAGGTCGTGGGCGACACGAGCAGCAGCGGCACGCTGGACTGCCGGAGCACCTGGTCGGCGATGCTACCGTACAGCCAGCGGCCGAGGCCCCCCCGGCCGTGCGTCGACATAATGATGAGACCGACCCGGTGCTCGCGAGCGTTGTCCAGCAGGCAATCCGCGACAGAGTCCGGGCTCGCGTAGTCGAGCACCGGCTCGACCTCGAGCCGCGCATCGGGGTAGCTGTCACGCAGGCGGTCCGCCAGGAGGGCGAGATCCTGCTCCGGCGTCGGCTCGAGGCTGAACGGCGGCACCGCTCGGAACAGCACGATTTTCGAGCCTGGAGCCCGTGCCAGCGTGGCGGCGAACGGCACCGCGCGCTCTGCCAGCGCGGAACCGTCGTGCGGCAGGAGGATCGTATTCAGCATCTCGCGCGTCTCCCGGCCTTCTGGAGCTTTTCCGCGGCTGGTCAGGCCGTCGGCCCGGCACCGACAGGGCGGCCGGCCAGCTCGTCCTCTGTGAGGGGGTTGGCAGCAGGCGCCGGTTCCGTCTCGGCGAACTCCCTGATGACCGCGGGCCGGATCAGCAGCAGCGGCACGCTGGACCGCTGGAGTGTCCCGGTCGCCACGCTGCCCATCACCAGACGAGCCAGGCCGCCTCGTCCGTGGGTGGACATAGCGATGAGGTCAGCTTGCCGCGCTCGCGCGACCGCCTCAATGGTCGGCGCAGCGTAGCCCGAGCGCACCTCCGCCTCGACCTTAAGGCCTGTTTCGCGCAGTCGAGCTGCCGCCGCGTTCACATAGTCGCGCGCTTCAGCCAGCTCCGCCTCGGGGTCGAGCGCAACGTACGCATAGCCCTCCGCGTAAGCGTAGTTCAGCGGCTCCACGGCACGGATGACCACGAGGTCGGACCGATACCCAGTGGCAAGCTGCTCAATCGTGGCAAAGACTGCCTCAGCTAGCGGCGAGCCGTCGAGTGGGACGACGACCTTGATCGGCCGGTCCAGCGTCCAGAGCCTCTCGCAGGTAGCGGGGATCAGCAGGATCGGCTTGCGGCAGTCTCTAATGACCTGATCGGCAACGCTGCCGTAGATCCACCGTCCGAGGCCCCCGCGACCATGGGTGGACATCACGACCAGGTCGGGATCTCGGATGGCGACCTCCGCGACGATCTCCTCGGCGGGCAGGCCGTACGGCACGGCGACCTCCGACTGGATGCCCTCCTCAGACAGCCGTGTTGCGATCCCGTCGAGATACGCCTCAGCATCCTCAACGGCGCGAACCTGCTCGTCAGTGGGATCCGTCCCGGGGAACGTTCTTGCCTGCGCCGAACGGACCAGGATGATCTTTCCGTCAACCGCGCGAGCCAGCACCCTGGCATATGGCAGCGCCCGCTCGGAGAGAGGCGAGCCGTCAAGGGGGACCAGAATCGTCTTCATGGCTGTGTCCTTCTCGTTCGAGGTACGCCTCTCGACGGACCCGGGCACGACGCTGTAATGGAGTGGAGCTCCGTAGCTACCACCTTCAGGCTACCGCGGGGTCGTTACGCCAACGCTTGCGGTAGGTAAACGGTGGGTGAACGGAGCGCCGCGCCGTCCTGGTCTCGGTCAGCCGAGCGCACAGCGATCTGCTACCCTCTGGCTGCATGGCCACCCTTCCCCCCGGCAATGGCCTGACGGCTGAGGAAGCCGCCGAGCGACTCGCCCGCTACGGGCCCAACACGGTCGAGACAAGCCCTCGCTTCCGCCTGGTCAGAACCTTCGTCGGGCTGCTGACCAATCCGCTCGTGCTCATTCTGCTGGCTGCGAGCATCATGTCCGGGGCGCTTGGCGAGGCCCTCAACGCCAGCCTGATCGTCCTGATCGTCGTGCTGAGCATCGCGCTGGACTTCTACCAGGTCTTTCGCTCCGAGCAGGCCGCCAGCCGTCTCCAGCAGCTGATCACGCCAACCGCTCAGGTCTGGCGCGCCGACCAGCTTCTGGAGGTGCCCGTCCGCGACGTCGTACCCGGAGACCTGCTCGAGGTCTGTGCCGGCGACCTGATCGCGGCGGACGGATCCCTCGAGCAGGCGCTGAGCCTGACCCTGGATGAGGCGGCCCTGACCGGCGAGTCGCTCCCCGTGGAAAAGGGGCCCGGAGCGCCGGGTGGGTCGTCCGTGTACGCCGGCACATCGGTCGTCAGCGGTCTGGGTCGCGTGCGGGTGACGGCCACCGGCTCGAACACCCAGTTCGGCGCCATCGCGCGAGCCCTGATCGAGCGCGCCCCTCCGAGCGAGTTCGAACTGGGCACTCGCCGCTTCGGCTTCCTGATCATGCGGACGGTTGTCGGGCTGGTGATGTTCGTCTTCCTCGTGAACGCGCTGCTCCAGCGACCGCCGCTGGAATCGCTGCTGTTCGCGCTCGCCCTGGCCGTCGGGCTCACGCCAGAGTTCCTTCCGATGATCATCACGGTGACGCTCTCGCAGGGCGCCCTCCGCATGGCGCACGGCAAGGTCATTGTCAAACGCCTGGCAGCCATCGAGAACCTCGGAAGTATGGACGTTCTGTGTAGCGACAAGACCGGTACGCTGACCCGCGGTGTCGTCACGCTCCAGGAGCATCTGGACATCGTGGGAAGCTCCTCAGAGGCGGTATTGCGCCTGGCATGCGTGAACAGCGCCCTGGAGACTGGTCTCAGAAGCCCACTGGACACGGCGATCCTCGCGCACGAGCACCCGGCCATCACCAATTATTCGAAGCTGGACGAGCTGCCGTTCGACTTCGAGCGTCGGCGCGTCAGCGTCCTCGCGAGCGGACCGGACGGAGTCGAGCAGATCACCAAGGGCGCACCGGAGAGTCTGCTGGCCGCCTGCACGAGCGTCCTGTGCGCCGGACAGGTGGAGCCGCTCTCTGCAGAGACGCGGCAGGCGGCGACGGCAACGCTCGAGCGATTGAGCCGTGCCGGCTACCACGTCCTGGGGATCGGCCTGAAGCCGCATCCCCCGGGAACGACGCGCCTGGCGCCATCCGACGAAGCTGCCATGGTCTTCGTCGGTTTCGCGGCGTTCTTTGACCCACCGGACGAGTCGGCGCGGCGCACCATTGCCGACCTGCGGCAGAAGGGCGTGGCAGTCAAGATTCTGACCGGCGACGGCGAACTGATCACCCGCACGGTCTGCGACACCGTCGGCATCCCGGTCGAGCGCATCGTGCTTGGCGATGAGCTCATCACGACGAGCGACGACGCGCTGGCGGCGATCGTCGCTCGCACGGACGTGTTCGCGAGGGTCTCGCCGAGCCAGAAGAACCGCGTCATTCGGGCGCTCAAACGGAACGGCCACGTGGTCGGCTACATCGGCGACGGCATCAACGACGCGCCCTCACTGCACGCCGCGGATGTGGGCATCTCCGTCTCCAACGGCGTAGACGTCGCCAAGGCAGCAGCCGACATCATCCTGCTCGAGAAAAGCCTGGCCGCCGTCCACCGAGGGGTGGTGGAAGGACGGAGGAGCTTTGGGAACATCGCGAAGTATGTGCTGATGGGCACCAGCTCCAACTTCGGCAACGTGCTCAGCATGGCCCTGGCTTCCGCGTTCCTGCCGTTCCTCCCGCTGCTGGCGGTTCAGATCCTGCTGAACAACTTCCTCTACGATCTATCCCAGCTCACGATCCCCACAGACAATGTGGACGAGAGCTACGTCGCGATGCCACGTCGCTGGGACACCGGCCTGGTGAAGCGTTTCATGTTCCGCCTCGGCCCGGTCAGCTCGATCTACGATTTTCTGACCTTCGCCCTGCTGCTCGGCGTCTTCCACGCCGGACCGTCCGAGTTCCGGGCCGGCTGGTTCATCGAGTCGCTGGCCACCCAGACGCTCGTGATCTTCATCATCCGCACAGCGGGCAACCCGTTCCGGAGCCGACCGAGCAACGCGCTCATCCTGAGCGTCTGCGGGAGCCTGGCCGCTGGCTTCCTGGTCGTTGTGACGCCGATTGGCCAATCGCTCGGTTTTGCCAGTCTGCCGCCGAGCTTCTACGGCGCCTTGCTGGTCCTGGCGGCAACCTATCTGCTGCTCGTCGAGTGGCTCAAACGCGGCATTTTCCGCGTGAGCGGCTGGACCGCCTGAGATCTCACGCGGTCAGGCGATGTCTGGCTGGGCAGCGCCCACCCCCTACGCGTCCGCCTCACTGGGGAGCGCCGAGCCCGCGGTGTCCCTGAAGTGCTGAGCCATCGCGCGGACGACGTCGCTCCGTGAGAGTATGCCGCGCAGCTTGCCGTCGTCGGTCACCACCAGTCGCCGCACACCATGGTTGAGGAACTCGTCGATCGCCGCTGAGAGCGGAGCGCCTTCGTCGATCGTCAACGGTGGATGGCGCATGACCTGTTTGGCGGGCGTGGTCTCCAGCCGGCGGGCGTAGTCCGACGGATCGATCGAAGGGGCCTTTCTGAGCTCCTCGGTAAGCGCCTTCTGCCAGCGCAGCAGGTCATGCTCGCTGACGATGCCGACGAGCACACCCTCCCCATCGAGCACTGGCGCCCCGCTGACTCTGCGCCGCACGAGCTTACGGATCACCGAGCTGAGCGGCTCGTCGTCGCGAACAGACGCCAGGTCACGCGTCATCAGGTCGCGAACGGTGAAGGCGCCAACCGCGCGCGCCGCGCGTGCCCGGGCGCTCACCAGGAACACCGGGCGGTCGGCGTGCCGGACGACCTCATCGGCCACGCTGCCGAGCAGCCAGCGGGCGGCGCCGCCGCGGCCGTGTGTTGCCATCACGATGACGTCGGCCCGCCGCTCCTTCGCGACCTCGAGCACGTCCGTCCCGGGCCTTCCCTCCTGGACCACCATCTCCACGGCCAATCCCTCGGCTGTCAGTTCGTTGGCGCACCGCTGAACGTACTCACGAGCGTCGAGCACGGCCTGCTTCGTTGCCTCTTCGTCCACGATCGTCATCGAGCCGTCCGCGGCTGCGATGTAGCGCTCGACGGGCGGCACGACCCGGACGAGCACGATGGCGCCGTCTTTCGGGAGCACCTGACGCGCCAGGACGATGGCGTCCTCGGCAAGTGCCGAGCCGTCCACCGGCACCAGCAGGCGGCGGAACGTCGGCGCGGCGGCCGGCAGGGGTGAGCCGGCGCGGAGCAGCAGCACGGGGAGCGTGGACTGCTGGACGATCTGCTCGGCCACGCTCCCCAGCACGAGCCGTTTCAGACCACCGCGACCATGCGTCACCATGACGATGGCGTAGGCGCCGACCTCATCAGCCACATCGAGTATCGACTCCGCTGTGGCGCCCTCGCGAACGACGGTCTCGGCCTCGACGCCACGTGCCAGCAGATGCTCCCTGGTCTGCACGAGATAGCTGTGAGCGGCCTCCTCCTCAGCCTGTACGATCTCGTCGTAGACAGTGGGGCTGAAGTAGCCGTCGATCCCGGAGACAGGAACGTACGGCGGCCATGGGACGACGCGAACGAGTACCAGCGAGTGATCCACGCTGGCAGCCAGCGCTTCAGCCCAGCTCAGCGCGGCACTGCCAAGCTCCGAGCCGTCCAGCGGCACGAGCACTTTCTGGGACATCTGATCATCCTCCTGCAATCTAGCTCGGCGGCTCGCACCGCGGGAATCACCGTTGCGAGGTCTTCGACGCCGACCGTCGACGCGTCGCGGCAGGCAACAGCCGATGTCCGTCGGCCGACTCCATCCGGCGGGGCATGAACGACTCCAACCGACGCTGAACCCGTCCGTGGACGGACCCCTCGGGAAACGTCCCATCGGCCTGCCGCTGCCCCGCGGGTACGCCGGTGAGAATCTCGATGCCCTCGTCCACCGTGTGCACGGCCCAGACGTGGAACTCACCGCGGGAGACCGCTCCGACAACCTCCTGCTCCAGCATGAGGTGTCGCGCATTAGAGGCGGGAATGACGACGCCCTGCTCACCGGTCAAACCCCGCGACTGGCAGACCTTGAAAAACCCCACGATCTTGCGCGTGACCGCTCCGACGGCCTGCACCCTCCCGAGCTGATCTACCGAACCCGTGACGGCGATGCTCTGACTGATCGGCAGCTCCGCCAGGCTCGACAGGAGCGCGTACAGCTCGGCGCTCGAGGCGCTATCCCCGTCAACCTCATCGTACACCTGCTCGAACGCCAGGCGGGCTGAGAGCGCCAGCGGGTGCTCGGCACCGTACTGGCCAAGCAGGTATCCCCCGAGGATCAACACGCCCTTGCTGTGGCTGGGCCCCGACTGCTGCACCTCTCGTTCGAGGTTCACAACGCCGTCGCCGCCGATGGCTGTCCGGGCGGTGATCCGGGACGGGCGGGCGAACGCATAGTCGCCCAGCTCCAGGACCGAGAGCCCATTGATCTGGCCGACCACAGACGTCCGGGTGTCGATGGCGACCACGCCCTCGTCGATCAACCGCTGGCTCTCCTCTTCGAGGAGGTTGGCGCGGTATGCCTGCTCTGCCAGGGCCTGCCGGACGTGCTCCTCGGTCACCTCGGCGGCGCCGGCCCGACGCGCCCAGGCGTCTGCCTCGACGACGAGCTGGGCCACGAGGCTGAAGCGCGCGCTGAGCCGCTCCTGGTGCTCCGCCAGCCGCGCGCCGTGCTCGAGGACGTCGGCGATCGCGGTTGCGTCGAATGGCAGAAGCTTGTCGTCAGAGACCTGGCGGCGGACGAACGCGGCGTAGGCCTGCATCGCGGCGGGCGTGCGATCCATCACCCCACTGAACTGGGCCTTGACACGAAACAGCTTGGAGAACTGTTCGTCCAGACGATACAGCAGCAGGTAGGTCGTCAGATCCCCCACCAGCACGACTTTCACCCGGAGCCGGATCGGCTCCGCTTTGATCGTCGCGGTGGGCAGCATGTTGAGCTGCTCCGCGGCGCTCTCCACGCGGACCTCGCCGTCGCGCAGCGCACGCTTGAGCGCATCCCAGGTGAACGGGTTCTGGAGGACGTCGCGTGCCTGGAGCATCAGGTAGCCGCCGTTGGCCCGATGCAGTGCGCCCGGCTTGATGAGGGTGTAGTCGGTCAGCATGGCGCCAAACATCGCGTGGTAGTCCAGCCTGCCCACCAGGTTTTGAAAGGTCGGGTTCGGCTCGAACACGACCGGTGCGCCCTTTGTCGGATCGTGGCTGACAAGCACGTTGACGCCATAGCGCTCATACGCGCGCTGTCGCATGATCCCCGCCGGCGCGGCTGGCGCCTGGTCCGGCGCTCGGAAGTCGTCCAGGTGGTCGACGAGATCCTGCTGGACCGCCGCCAGGTGCTCGACGACGCGCGGGATCTCGGCATATCGGACGCGGACCGCCTCGAAATAATGGCCGACGGCGAACAGCGCCGCCTCGCGGTCGAGCGTCTCGAGCTGCTCGCGGGTCTCACGCTCGGCACGGCGAGTCGCGAGCAGGACAGCTTCCACCTGACGCTCGAGCTGCTGGCCAGCGGCCCGGATGCTCGCCTGCTTTGTCTCTGGGAGGAGTTCGAAGGCTTCGCGGCTCATCGGCTGGCCCGGGCTGACGAGCGGGGCCGTGACCAGCCCCATGGGCGTGACCTGGACGGTGAAGCCGACTCGCTCGGCAGCCGCGCGCAGCTCGCCAAGCAGACGTTCACGCTGCTGTTCCATCTCCTGGACGAGCGCCGAGCGCCGCTGCTGGTACTGCTCGCCCTCGAAGACGCGCGGGATCTCGCGTCGACAGCTTGCAACGAGCTGGTCCACGTCACGGGCCAGCTCCGGACCCCGCCCGGTGGGAAGCTCGACGGCGATCGGACGATAGGGGTCGGCGAAGTTGTAGACGTAGCCCCAGTCGGACGGCGGGGTCTGCCCAGCTGCCGCTCGCTCGACGCGGTCACGCACCGCGGTCGTCCGGCCTGAGCCTGGTGGCCCCGCGACGAAGACGTTGTAGCAGGGCGCGGCCACAGCCAGGGCGAACTCTACCGCGCCCAGCCCTCGGTCCTGGCCCACCATCGCCCCTGGAGGCAGGATCGACGCCGCCTCAGAGCTCTCGAAATCCGCCGCGACGCACTGCCAGCGCAGACGCTCGGCTGGCAGCTCGCACGTCGCGGCCGCGACCTCGGCGCCGCGATGCATCATCCCGTCTCTCCTCTCTCACCAGGCCTCGAAGCGCCACAGACGGCTCACCGGCGCTGACGACGATTCTATCAATCGGGAACACCCTATCAACGGGGATGCAGGCGCCGGCCGCCCTGGGAGCCCACGCTCCCGAACGCCGCTCGCCTGCCGGGGGCGCGGTGCGCGGCCCACATCGCCGAGCACATGGCGGGTAATCAGCATGGCGGCCTGTCCTCGCCTGCCGCGCGACCGCCGGCGTTCACGCTCCATTTACCCCGGTTCACCAGCCGCGCGACGCGGCCCTGCGATAGTGCTGCTAGAGCAAGACCGCCCCTCGATTGGCCGGCGGCGAGGACACGGAGGCAGAGAGGTGCTGGCAGCGGCCCGGCCGGCCGCCCGGTATCGGACGAGCTGGGTCGTCGGCGTCCCGTTCCCGATCCGAAACGTGCTGCGCCGCTGGCGCGAGCTGGTCGGCATGATGCTCGGCGTCGGCATCGCCCTCGGTATCGTCATGACGCTCTCGGGCATCGGGCGCGCCGTCATCGAGGTGTACACCATTGATTACCAGCGCTCCGGCGTTGACCTCTACGTGGTCACTCAGGGCGGCAAGCTCATCCCAACCATGATGACCGATACGCCCGGCTCGATGAGCGACGGGCGCCACAAGCTGGCCGAGATTCGGGCGCTGCCTGGTGTTCGAGCAGCGCTCGGCGTGACCACCTGGACGATGGAGCGAGAGAGGGATGGGCCGCGCCGTCACGACGACGCGAAAGAGCTCATCGCAGCCATGGGCGTAGACGGCGATCCGTCCGAGATCCCGGGCGCCCTGGCCCTGCGCGAGGGACGGTGGCTGCGACGCTCGAACGAAGTTGTGCTTGGCATGAAGCTAAGCCACGAGAAGGGACTCGGAGTCGGCGAAACGATCCGGTTGAACGCTCGCGACTTCACGGTGGTGGGTGTCGGCCGGCTTCGCGGCTTCGGCTTCGGCCTTGACTCGATCGCATACATGGACGACCGAGCGTTTCGAGACCGCGCTGACCTGGGTGACATCTACAACATCCTCGCGGTCGAGACCACCCAGCCCGAGCAGACACGACCTCAGATCGCCGATGTCGGCTCGTTCACGATCTCCACGGCTGGTGAGCTGATCGAAGAGGCCGAGCAGACCCTGGCCGCTGAGCTCATCACGTACTACGTGCTTGATGCACTGGCGCTGGCTATCGGTGCGCTGTTCGTCAGCAGCATGCTCAGCCACGCCGTCTCCGAGCGGCGGCTGGAGTTCGCCACGCTCCGCGCGATCGGCATTCCTACGCGCACGATTCTCCTCACGGTCGCCGCGGAGGCCACCGCCGTGAGCATCGTGGCCGGCGTTGTTGGCGTTGGCCTCAGCCTGTTGCTCGGCTCCTGGATCAACGACTACCTGGCCCCGGCGCACGACCTCGAGTTCCTCTACTCCGCCGATGCGAGACTCTTTGCCCAGGTGTTCGTCCTCGCACTGGCGCTCGGCCTGATCGCGGGCCTCCTCCCGGCTCGCGCTGCCACGCGGATCGACCCGGTCGACGTTCTTCGAGAGGCATGAGGCCGTGATCACGTTGAACGACGTCTGGCGGGTGTACCGGGTTGGCGACTCAGAGGTGGTCGCGCTGGAGGATGTGTCACTCCGGATCGCCGACGGCGCGCTCATGGCCATCGTGGGCCCCTCGGGATCGGGCAAGAGCACCCTCCTTCAGATGATCGGCCTGCTCGACCGGCCGAGCCGGGGCACCGTCGAGCTGGACGGGCGAGATGTTGGAACGCTGTCGGATGCCGAGCGCACGCGCCTACGACTGGAGTCGATCGGATTCGTCTTCCAGCGGTTCCACCTGCTCGGCGACCTGACGGCTATCGAGAACGTCGTACTCCCGATGGAGGCGGCCGGCCTGGGAGTGCACGAGCGGTACGAACGCGCTGTTGACCTGCTGGAGCGCATGGGCCTCGGCGATCGCCTCAGGTTTCGGCCGTCTCAGCTTTCCGGCGGCCAGCGGCAGCGGGTGGCGATCGCCCGCGCGCTGGCAAACGATCCGCGGCTCATCCTAGCAGATGAGCCGACTGGTGAGCTCCACAGCGAAGACAAGGCGAACGTTGTTGCGCTGTTCCAGCGACTCCACCGGGAGGGCCACACGGTCGTCGTGGTGACCCACGACATGGACGTGGCGAAGATCGCGGAACATCGCGTCGAGATACGTGACGGACGGATACGGGAGCTGGTGTCATGAACCACTCAGGCGCAGCCACAGGCCTCCTCAGCACCACCACAGCCGAGGCTCGGCGACCGGCAGCGTTTCGCCGCCCCGGGCTGCCACGAGTCCGCCTCCTGCTGCCCGCCGCGGCCCTGCTGGCGATGCTGGCGCTGGGCTATGCCGTGCTGGCCGGACAGATCGTCCCGCTGTCACCTGCCCCAGCGCCTGTGCCGTCGGTGGCCTCGCCCGCCACGACGTCCAGGATCACGGCCCGAGGCAAGATCGCTCCGGTCGCCAGGGCGAGCATCGGCACGCTGGCCGGCGGGATCGTGCAGCAGCTGCTCGTCGAGGCCGGGGACAGCGTCAGCGAGCAGGAAGAGGTCGCCCGGGTCAAGGGGGTGGACGGCTCGATCGAGGTGGTGACCGCGCCCTGGCGTGGCACGGTTGTCGCCCTCCCGGCGCGCCGCGGCGACACGGTCTTGCCGGGCGCAACGCTCGCCGTGCTCGGGGATCTGAGACGCCTGCAGGTCGAGACCACAGACGTGGACGAGTACATCATCGATCGCGTTTCGCGCGGCCAGGAGGTGACGATGATCGTCGAAGCCCTGGACCGCGCTCAGATGGAGGGTCGGGTCCGGACGGTGGCGCTGCAGCCCGAAAAGAACGAAGATGGAGACGACCACTATCCCGTTGTGATCGACATCCGCAGTGCTCCCGCGGACCCGCGTCTCGGGATGACCGTGCGGATCACATTTGCGGAATGACTGGCAAACGCTCACTGGAGCCTCTGTGACAACCGCGCAGCCCGGACGGATCCGACCGCTGATCCATGACTTCCGCCTGCCGCTGATCGTGCTGCTCGGCATCATGTTGTACGTGACGCTTGAATGGCAGGGGTGGAGCGTCCCTGCGCTCGTCGTCGTCCTGGTCGCCATTGGTGTCGGGAGCTTCCACCTGGCGGTAGACATCTACGCCTCGATCCGGCGCGGGCAATACGCCCTTGACTTCATCGCCCTGCTCGCCATCGTCGTGGCACTCATCACCAGCGAGTTCCTGGTCGGCGCAATCATCTCCCTGATGCTCTCGACCGGGAGGACCCTCGAGGCCTACGGCGTCTCCCGCGCCAGGGAGTCGCTCACGAGGCTGGTGGAGCGACTCCCAGACGAGGTCGTACCGATCGAGAACGGCCAGCCCGGCCGACAAGTCAAGGTCGGAGAGGTTCGGGTGGGGGACCAGCTGCTGGTTCGCAAGGGCGAGGTCATCGCGCTCGACGGCACCCTTCTCTCGCCAGCCGGGCTCACCGACGAGTCATCTCTGACCGGGGAGCCGTACGAGCTCGAGAAGACGGAGGGAGACCTGCTCCGAAGCGGCACGATCAACATCGGCGAGCCGATCGTCATGGAAGTCGTGCGCGCCAGCGAGAACTCCACGTACAGCAAGATCATCAAGATGGTCCAGGCGGCGCAACAGGAGAAGCCACCGCTGATCCGCCTGGCCGATCGCTACGCCACGCTCTTCACCATGCTGACCCTGGCCATCGCAGGGCTGGCGTTCGCCCTGAGCCGGAGTCTCGACACAGTCCTGGCCGTGCTGGTCATCGCCACCCCCTGTCCGCTGATCCTCGCCGCGCCGATCGCCCTGCTGGGCGGCGTGAACTCCGCGGCGCGGCAGCGCATCATCGTCAAGAGCCTGGCGAGTCTCGAGGTGCTGGCGCGGGTGGACGCGATCGTCTTCGACAAGACCGGCACGCTGACGCTCGGCCGGCCGACTGTGGCCCGTCTGGAAGTGACTGACCCGACCTATTCCGAGGAGCAGGTGCTGGCGGTTGCCGAGGCGCTGGAGCGAAACTCGCTCCACCCGATCGCCAAGGCGATCGTGAGCGCGGCGCGGTTGCGCGGCGTGCCGGTCCTCCACGCGTCCGAGGTGCGGGAGACCATCGGCCGCGGCATCGACGGCGAGGTCGAGGGCCAACGCTACGAGGTCAGCAAGCTGTCCGGCGACAGCGGCATGGCCAGTGAGCTACGGCTCGTGAACGGCCGGCGGATCGCGGTGATCTCCTTTGAAGAAGAGATCAAGCCGGACTCTCAAAAGGTGATGCAGCAGCTCAAGAGGTTTGGCTTCAAGCTTCACATTTTCACCGGTGACCGTCTGGCAGCGGCCCGGAGGGTCGCGGATCGCCTCGGCCAGAACGTGGCAATCCGCGCGGAGTGCACGCCGGAGGACAAGCTGGCCGGTCTGGAGCAGCTCAAGCGCGAGCGGCACACCACGGCAATGGTGGGAGACGGCATCAACGACGCTCCCGCGCTTGCCCAGGCCGACGTCGGAATGGTGTTCTCTCACGAAGAGCAGACGGCCTCCTCGGAGGCTGCCGATATCGTGTTCCTGGATGGCGATCTGAGCGTTGTCAAGCAGGCAATCCTGATCGCGCGGCGGACGATCGCCATCGCCAAACAGTCGATCGTCTGGGGCATCGGACTGAGCGTGGTCGGGATGCTGTTCGCCGCGTTCGGCCTGATCCCGCCGCTCGTCGGCGCGTTCCTCCAGGAGGCTATCGACGTGGCGGTGATCGTCAACGCGCTCCGCGCGAGCCACGCATAGCCGCGAGCAGCGATCGTCCGCTCGCTGCTCGACTGCCACTGGGGCTAGCACGACGCCCCGGGTGCGCGACCGGGGAGGTGGCCCCTCCTCGGCCGCGAGGACTGGACCGCCAGGCCCTACTGCTGGGATCCCCGTCCCCTTACCTCGATGTGGAGCATCCGCTCATACAGCTTGATCAGCGCGGCGGAGTCCTCTTCGTTGAAGCCGGCCTGCTTGGCGGCCATGTACGGCTGCTGGGCGATCGGCGCCAGGAGCAGTGGTATGTTCGCGCCACGGGCCATCGCGTTCGCGAGGTCCAGATCCTTGATGCAGATGCCGACGCTGCCAGCAGTCGAGAAATCACGCCGCAGCGCCTTGTCCAGCTTGAAGCGGTTGATGTAGCTGTCGGCCGCGCCGGAGCGCAGCACGTCGTAAATCTGGTCGGCATCGAGGCCGAGCTTCACGCCCAGCGCCATGCCCTCATAGCCCGCGAGCTGGGTCACCAGCAGGACCGAGTTGATCACCAGCTTCATCGCGTGGCCGTTGCCGGTTGGGCCACAGTGGACCGTCTTGGAGCCGATGGCGTCATAGATCGGCTTGCAGTCCTCGACGACGTCGCCCTCGCCGCCGGCCATCACCACCAGCGTGCCCGCCTCGGCGGCCGGCGTCGTTCCCGAGAGCGGCGCGTCCACGTAGCGGACGCCGCGAGCCGCGGCCTCCGAAGCCAGCCGCCTCGTCAGCTCGGGAATGCTGGTACAGGTGTCGAT
>JADZDV010000408.1 GCA_020850915.1 Chloroflexota bacterium
GGGCCGCGGGCCCGGGCTACGTCCCGGTCGTCGTCGACCCGACGGGCCAGACGAACGGCGTCCAGCTTGCCGGCCCGGGCGTGCGGGCCGAGAGCGAGCGCCTGCCGCGCTGGGCCCTCGCCGCGGCCGGCGGCATCGTCGCCGTGCTGCTCCTCGGCGCGGTGGCCTGGAAGACGCTGACGGGCTCGTCGCCAGACCCCCGCCCGGGGCCAGCCTCTGCTACCTCGACACCTCTAACCGGCGGGATGATCCAAGTCCCGACGCCCGGCGCGGCACAGCGGGCGCGAGAGGCAATCAACGAAGCAAAGACCGCGTGGAAGAGCGGGAACTTCGCTGGCGCGCAACAGAAACTGGAAGCCGCGCGAAAGGACACCACGCCAGACAGCGATCTGTTCGCGGAATTGAACGCCCTGCAGTACCAGGTCGGCGTCGATCACGCTGACAAACTCATCAATCAAGGGCTCGTAGATAAGAATTCCGATCCACTGAACGCGGCCTGGGAGTGGCTGGCGTTCGCCCAGGGGGCGCAGATCCAGGATCCGAAGCAACGCGAGGCGCTGCAGGGGTTCCAGAAGGAGGTGCCCCTCGCCGAGCAGTGGGTGGTCATGGAGCAAAACTGGCCCAGAGATGGGGCGTGGAACGCCGGCGACGAGCGGGCGCTCGGGGCGGCGGAGACTATGTTCACCACCGCGCCTGATTACACGGGGCGAAGCCAGACCGGACGGGTGCGGGAAAAGCTCTACGCGCTGCTCGTGCAGAAGCTACGGATCACGCTCAAGCCCGGGGCCCCGGGCGGGCAGGCGCTGCTGACGCACGCGATGCAGGTGAAAGACGGCCCCTGGCCCGAGATCGAGGAGCTCCTGGTCCAGCACTACCCCACTTCTACTCCCGTCCCGACGTCAACCTCCGTCCCCGTGGCGCAGCCGACTCGGCCACGCCCGAACCCTGTGATCGTGACCAATACGCCAGAGCCGGCTCCCGAAGTTACACCGTCCATCCTTCCTGGAACAACGGAAACCCCGCCCACTCAGGTTCCACCAGGCACAATCCTTCCGGCCGGATCGATGACACCTGCGCCGGCCGCGTCTCCGAGTGACGATCCAGTTGTGAAACCCGGGCCGGGCACTGAGGCCAGCGTGGATCCGACTCCTACCGGACCAGTTCCACAGCCATCTGCAGGTCTCACGCCAGCCCCGGCGCCCACCGTCGATGCTCTGCCCTCGCCTGCTGCCCCACCGCCTCCTCCCGCGAAACCTCAGAAGCCGACCCCAACGCAGAGAAAGCGCTGAGACCGGTGGCAACGCTCGTCGAGACCACCATCAGCGTGCGGGGGCCGGTCGACCGACAGGCGCCGGGCAGTATTGCCGACGTCCTCGAGGTCGAGCTGCCGCCGGGCTCGCTCCAGTCGAGCTGGCTCAGCGGCATCGTCGGTCCGGCCTGTCGCTCCAGCTCCGAGCGCGTTGTCGCCAAGTTCCTCAAGCCCCGCTGGCTCGAGGAAGGCCACCAGGACGCCATCCGCTCCCTGGCCACCGAGGCCCGCGCCCTCTCCCTGCTCCAGCGCTCCTTCCGCGTGACTCCCCTGCTCGGCATGGGCAGTCTCGACCCGGGCATGGCGCCCCAGCGCGGCGACCTGCAAGCCCGCCTCAGCGATTCCCTCGAGGCGTTCGAGGCGGAGGTCGCCGAGGCCGCTGGCAGCCGCCGGCTGCCCTTCGTCCTCCTGGGCAACGTCCCCTTCGAGTGGACCCTGCTCGAGCCGTACGTCTCGCGCCTGTTCGAGACCGGCGCCGAGCCGGAGCTGCGCCTGGCCGAGGCCGTACACGTCGCCATCGAGCTGCTGCGCTTCTTCGACCGCGCCCGCGCCGAGGTTGGCGTCTACCACTTCGACATGAAGCTCGAGCACGCCGCCTGGCACGACGGCTGCCTCGTCGTCATCGACTGGAACTGGTCCCAGGTGCTGGAGCCCGGCCTGAACGAGGCCGTGCTCTACCAGGACCTGCGGCGCCTCTTCATCCGCGTCCTCTACCCGCTCCTGACCGGCCGCGACATCGACGGCAATGAGCCCTCCGCCGCCTGGGGGCGGATCGGCGATCCGGACCTCTATCCCCATGCCGCCAGCGAGCTGCTGCCGTTCCCGAACGTCGAGCGGCTGGTGGACGACGGCCTCCGCCGCTGGCTGAGCCGCGGCTTCGAGCGGCAGGGCCGCGCCTTCCCCACCCACGGCGCGGCGGCCGACGAGCTGCAGAGCTGGCTGATCGGCGCCCAGCAGCGCCAGCCGCTCTGGCCCCGCCTGGACCTGCTGGCCAGCCGCTGCGTGGAGCTGGAGAGCCAGATCCAGGCGCTCTCGGATGAAGCCCGCCGCCTGCGCGAAGAGGCCCGCGCCGCCGGCCAGCACGTCGATCCCCAGTTCACCGCCGAGCTCGCACGGCTGACCCGCGGGCTGGCGCGCTTCCGCGCCGCCCGCCCCCTGGCCATCACCCGCACCAGCCCCGGGCGCCACGGCTGGACCCCCTGGAGCACCAGCGCCAGGGCCGGCGACGCCCAGTCGCCAGACGGCATGAGATAAGGAGCCTGTGTATGACGTCCGCGCAAGGATCGGCTCTGGCCGCGCTGCTGGACGAGCTGGTCCGCGCCCTCGCCACCGGCGGCGAGGCGGTGGCCCAGCCGATCCTCGAGCGCTTCGTCCAGGAGCAGATCGCCAGCCAGAACATCGAGTTGATGAACCGCGGGCGCACCGCCTGCTTCGCCCTCCAGCAGCTCGCCGCGACCCTGTCCGGCGCCCGCGCGCGCGGCGACCGCGCCGCGTTCCAGGCCGAGGTGGCGCGCTTCCAGACCCAGAACGGCGCCGACCCGCTGCTCCTGGCGGCGGCCGAGGGCCTGCGGGCGGCGCTCGAGGCCGGGCCGTCGACGGCGCCTTCCCAGACGTTCGGCGGCGCCGCGGCGGCGGGCGACCTGCCGACGGTTCAGCTTCCACCGGGCGGCTTCCCGCCCCCGCCGCCAGGCGGCTTCCCACCCTCTCCGCCAACTGGCTTCTCGGCCCCTCCGCCGACTGGTTTCTCCGCCCCTCCGACCGGATCCTTTGCCGGCCCCTCCGTCGGCCCCGCTGCAGGCCCGAGCGCGCCACCTCCTACCGGCCGGCTGGCCCGGCTGCTGAACGAGGCCGAGGAGGCGGTCGAGGTGCTCGACTGGCGGGTGGCGCTCGACGCACTGGCGGACGCCGCCGCCGAGGATCCCCGCCACCCGCGCGCCTTCGAGCTGCTGGGCCTGCTGCTCGATCGCGCGCCGGCCCTGGCCAACCAGGTGCGCAACGTGCTCGAGCCGCTCGAGGCGCAGCTTGGCTCGGCCGGCAAGAACGTCCTCTTTCGCGCTCGCGGCGGCGGGATGCCCCAGTGGAACGGCACGACCACCGTCTTCAACGTCCCGCCGCGCGACGGCCGGGATGACGACCGAACCTGGGTGGGA
>JADZDV010000409.1 GCA_020850915.1 Chloroflexota bacterium
GAGCTGATCGAGCAGACGATCTCGAAGGCGGACGAGACGCTGCAGGCTGCTCAGGGGCTCGTCGCCAAGGGCATTGATCTCTTCTTCATCTCCACCGACAGCACCGTCGTCTCCTCGTTCGAGGCCGTCGTGAAGGTCGCCAACGAGAGCAAGACGCCCCTGTTCGCGAACGACCCATCCTCGGCGGCCCGTGGGGCCGCGGCCGCGCTCGGGATCGACTACGAGCAGGTGGGCTACGAGAGCGGCCAGATGGCGGCACTCGTGCTGTCTGGGCAAAAGCCGATCTCCGCGATCCAGATCGAGAAGGCAACCCTGGGGTCGCTGGCGATCAATACCAAGGCCGCCGCCGAGCAGGGCGTGAAGTTCCCTGACGACGTGATGAAGGACGTCAAGCAGACCTTCAACGACATCGCCATGCCGAAGCCGTAGGGGGAGGATCGCGTGCCGAAGGGGGATCTCTCCAGCCTGTTCCTGATGATCGAGGGGCAGGAGGGTAGCAGCTACGCCGACCTCGCGCGGATGGCGAAGAAGGCTGAGGCGTTGGGGTTTGGCGGGCTGTTCCGCTCCGATCACTGGCTGCCGATCATCGGCAAGCGCACGCTGCCGGCAACAGACGCCTGGGCGACCCTCGCCGGCCTGGCCGTGGAGACCACCAAGATCCGCCTCGGCACGCTGGTCAGCCCGATGACGTTCCGCCGCCCGTCCGATCTCGCCAAGCTGGCGGCGACTGTGGACCAGATGAGCGGTGGTCGGCTGGAGGTCGGGTTCGGGACCGGCTGGTACGAGGGCGAGCACCAGGCGTACGGGCTGCCGTTCCCGCCGCTCAAGCAGCGCTACGAGATGCTGGAGGAGGCACTGGAGGTCTGCACCGCGCTCTGGTCGGCCAGCAACTCCACGACGTACTCTGGCCAGCACTACTCCCTGACCGACGCCCCCGGCCACCCCAAGCCAATCCAGAACCCCCTGCCGGTCATCGTCGGGGGACGCGGGGCTCGGCGCACGCCAGAGATCGCTGCGCGGTACGCTCACGAGTACAATACCGGCGCCCCGCTCCAGGAATGGATCGCGCGCTGCGCCAACGTGAGGGCGGCGTGTGAGCGCTCGGGCCGTGGCCCAGCCAGCCTCCGCTACACGCGCATGACCGCGACCATGATCGGTTTGACCGAGGCGAGCGCCCAGGAGAAGGTTCGGCGCCGGTTCAGGCACGGCAGCCTTACGGGCGACCCCGCCGGCTGGCTGGCGGAGCAGCTTGGGCGCGGCGCCCTGATCGGGGGCAAGCAGCAGGTACTTGATACCGTCGCGGCGTACGCGGAGGCCGGGTGCGGCCGGCCCTACCTCCAGATCGTGCCCGCGCCCTCCGACGACGAGATCGACGAGATCGCGGAGATCTTCCGGTGAGATGCCGTCCTGGGATCGGCGGGCTTGCGGGCCTGCTGGCGCTGCTGCTGGCGGTCGCCGGCTGTGCCCCAGGCGCTCCGGTGCTGACGTCGGCGTCGCTCTCCCGCGCGATCCTCACGCCCTCCTCCACGGACCAGATCGACCTGAGCTACTCGCTCTCGCGGGCTGCTCGGGTGAGCCTCTCGCTGGGCCTGCCAGACGGCACTTCGGTCCCGCTGCTGGAGGACGAGCTTCGTCCCTCAGCCGGCGCATACGTTCACGGCATTGATGGGACCGTGCCCGTAGCGGACCGGCCCGGCGAGCGACGCGTGCTGCCAGATGGCCAGTACCGACTGGAGCTCACCGCGCGCGATGCTGAGCGCGCCGAGTCCACGCAGTTCGAGATGGCGATCCGTGGCGCGGACACCTCGTCGCCCACCGTCGAGGGCCTGGCGGTGTACCCGCCGGTACTCACCCCCAACTTCGATGGGCTGGACGACGTCGCATCAGTCACGTACCGGCTGACCGAGCGGGCGCGGGTGTTCGCCTTCGCCACGGACGGCGCCGGCCAGCGCGTGTACGTGGGTACGCAGGAGCTTGTGGAGCCGGGGGAGTACCGCGAGCTCTGGGACGGTACGCGGCAGGGTCGCCCACTGCCAGATGGCACCTACAGCTTCTCGGTGAGGGCCACGGACCTGGCCGGCAACACCGCCCTGTCCACCATCCCGGTGCGCGTCGAGTCGAGCGGGCGGCCGGATGCGCGGATCATCCGCCTCAGCTTCTCCCCGAGCCGCCTGATGGTGGGCGACGAGCTACAGGTGGAGGCAGTCGTGCGCAACGTCGGGCTGGTTCCACTCCGGACGCAGGGACCGCAACCGGGCTACTCGTACAGCACGTTCGACAGCTTCTCCAGCATCGACAATCGTCAGCATGTCGATAGACTAGGGGTGTGGCGCGTGGGGGTGGACTGGGCGGGCTCACCCACCGCAAGCGGCTCCAAGTACCCGTATCGCTGGGGGCTGGGTCGCGATCTCCAGCCCGGCGAGGAGACGACAGTCCTCGGTCGCATTCGGGTTGACCATGGCCCGAACCTGGACCGCATGATCGGGGTGCCGCAGAACCGCTTCTTCTTCTACGGTGGACTCATCCACGAGGGCATCGCGTTCCAGGACGACCGCGTGGGTGGCACTTGGGTGGAAGTTGGCTACTGACCCGCCCTTGCCCACCATCACGGCCGCGATCCTCGCGCGTGACGAGGCCGACTTCATCGAGGGGTGCCTGGACAGCGTCCGCTGGGCCGACGAGCGCCTCGTGGTGCTGGACGCCGCCACGCGCGACCAGACGGCGGCGCTCGCCTCGACGATGGGTGCGCGGGTGGTCGAGCGGCGCTTTGAGGGGTTCCCGCACCAGCGGAACGCGGCGCTGGGCCTCGCCACGGGTGATTGGGTGCTGTTCGTGGACGCCGACGAGCGCGTACCGCCGTCGCTAGCCCACGAGGTTCGTGAGGCCATCTCACGTGC
>JADZDV010000410.1 GCA_020850915.1 Chloroflexota bacterium
AAGGCCGCCGCGCCGTCCTTCGTGTGGACCGGCAGCTCGATGTGCTCCGTCGTCGCCATACGTCACCAAACCCCGCGGCCCTGGCGCTCAACCCGAGCAGCCGTGGCAGCGTTCCGTCAACCAGTCCAGACTCGAGACACTAACGTCCTGGGGGCGCTAGCGCCATTTCAGCGCCCCCCGAGACCGAGCGTAAACATAACCGCCGACCAGCACGAGAAAGAAGCTGCCCATGGCCAGCAAGCCGCCGAGCTTCAGCTCCCGGAGCACCACGGCCCAGGGAAAGAAGAACAGCGCCTCGACGTCGAAAATCAGGAACAGCATGCCCACCAGCGCAAACCGGACCGGCCAGCGACCTTCCGTGGTGCTGGGCTCTGACACGCCGCACTCATAGGGGAGGGACTTCGCAGTGGAGGGCTTACGAATCGAAAGCTTGCCGGAAATCACGACCAGAAGCCCTGCGATGAGCGCAGCCAGGCCCAGATAGATTGCCAGCGAGGGATAGCCGTTCACGGGAGCCACTCTCTGATTCGGTCGGTTGGCCCCGAGTCATGGCGCGCGCCACAACACTGTTGACGCGCACGACTCCGCAACTGAGGTCGGAGAATTGTAGCAGAGGCGGCGGGAGGCCACACACCGCGCTGGCGGTCAGGTGAAGAGCGCCGCGCTCCGGGCCGGGGCTCCTGCCGGACCGTAGCGCGCGCTCCAGCCGACCAGGCCCGAGCGGCATAGAAAAAGGGAGCGGGTCTTGCCCGCTCCCTTGAAGGACCACCGCGATAGGATCAAGCGCCGCGGCGTCGGGCGACGAGCGTGGCGCCGCCGAGCGCGAGGAGAGCGCCAAACGCCACCAGGGCCGGGACGGCGCTATCCGCGTCGCCGGTGCGAGGCAACTGAGCGGGCGGCCGGGCCGGCTGGGCGGCCGGCGCCGCGGTTGGCGCAGCGGTCGGCGCGGCAGCGGGTGCAGCCGGCGGCGCCGCTGCGGGAGCTGCAGCCGGAGCAGCGGCGGCCGTGCCAGCCTTCGGGATGTCGCCGCACGAGACGCCTGGGGACGGTAAGGCAGCGCCCGCGTGGACGTTCACGTAGTTGCTGCCACCCTGCAGGCCGCCCAGCGTCGCGTTGACGGTCGACGTGGCGGTCGCCTTGCCGCTGGCGTCAGTCTTCAGATCCTGCAGAGGAAAGGCAATCCCGCCCATCAGGGAGCACGAGCCGTTGTGGATGTGATTGACGTGCGTCTCGTTTGGGCCCGCGCCCTGGAGGGTCACTACCACCTGGGTCTGGCTCCCCATCGGAGTGAGGACCGCGGTCCCGGTGATGCCTGAGCCGCCGACAGCCGTCAGGTTGACGGTCACCGCGGACTGCGCCGAGGCGGTGTATGACGGTACGAGCAGGAGCACCAACGCGGCTACAACCGCAAATTTCCGCACCAAGTCCTCCAGAGCGAGAGATGTGTACCCGTGGACGACCGGGACCAGCACGACACCCAGCCCAATTGCCAGTCTAGCACAGGCCCGCGACACACGGACGTCACACTATCTACGGATTCCTGACCGCCGCTAGATGCATGCTTGAGATGCTCCTCGCGGCGCGCCGGCAGTCGCCAGCGATCGCGTTAGTACTCGCTTAACACGTTCCGCGTACACTGGGAGGCAGTAGGTCGCTGTCAGCGCGGGCGACGTTGCGAAGCATCCACGTCGCGCGTGGGGAGTACTCGGTACAATAGGTCGGAGGTCGGAGGCTCGATGCCCGCGGTAGTCGCTTCCGTCCGCGCTCGAGTACAGAGGTGCCGACTTGATTCATGGCGTGGCGCTCAAGCCGCTCAAGGTCTGGTGCGACGACCGCGGCTACCTGATGGAAGTTCTTCGCGCCGACGACCCGTTCTTCGTGGGCTTTGGCCAGTCCACGTACACGGTCGCCTATCCCGGCACGATCAAAGCGTTCCACTGGCACCGGCGGCAGGACGATCTCTGGTTCGTCGCCGGAGGCATGGCGCAGGTCGTGCTGTTCGACCTGCGCGAGGACTCCCCGACGTATCGCCAGACGGACGTGTACTGCCTCGGAGAGCACAATCGCGCGTTGCTGCGCATTCCGACCGGCGTCGCGCACGGCTACCGGGTGCTGGGGACCGAGCCGACCCTGCTCCTCTACCACACGACCGAGCCGTACAATCCGGCCGACCCGGACGAGGAGCGGCTTCCATTCGACGACCCGACGATCGGTTTCGACTGGCGAACGCGGATGCGCTGACCTGCCAACTCAGCGACCTTCCTCGCCGCGCGGCTCCCCGAGGGGACGCCTGAATGGCCGGCCCGACCGTCCTCGTCGTCGACGACGAGCGCAACCTCGTCCAGTTGGCCCGCCTCTACCTGGAGAAGGAGGGGTTTCGCGTCGAGTCCGCGGGCACCGGCCTTGAAGCGCTCGAGATGGCGCGGCAGACCCGGCCGCGCCTCGTCATCCTCGATCTGATGCTGCCAGAGCTGGACGGCTGGGAGGTGTGCCGACGGCTGCGCAAGAGCAGCGACCTGCCGATCATCATGCTCACCGCCCGCGCGGACGACGTCGACAAGATCGTGGGGCTGGAGCTGGGTGCCGACGACTACCTGACCAAGCCGTTCAACCCGCGTGAGCTGGTGGCGCGGGTGAAGTCTGTCCTACGCCGCTACGAGGTGGGACAGGCGCCAGCGCGCACGCTCCGCGTTGGAGACCTGGAGATCAACCTCGACCGACGCGAGGTGGCGGGCGCGAACGGGCCGATCGACCTGCGCCCGAAGGAGTTCGACCTGCTCGCCGCGCTGGCGGCCCAACCCGGCGTCGTCTACGAGCGCGACCGGTTGCTGGAGCTGGCCTGGGGGCAGGACTACGTTGGCGAGACGCGCACCGTGGACGTGCACGTCACCTGGTTGCGAGATAAGCTGAAGGACACCTCCGTCCGAATCCAGACCGTCTGGGGTATCGGGTACAAGCTGGTCGAAGCCTCGCCGGACGCGCCGCCATCCCCGCGCCGGGGAGGCCGCAAGGGTCGGCCTTGAGCCTCGCCAGCGGTGCTCGCCGACCCTGGGGGCCCCTGTCCCTCCCTACCAGGCAGCTCTCGCTGCGGACCCGGCTGACCCTGGCGTTCGCGGCGATCACCCTGCTCTGCCTGGCGCTCGCCGGCACAGCGGTCGTGTTCATCCTCCAGGACTACCAGGCGAGTCGTGAGACCAGGCGCGTTGCAGACCTGGCACAGCCGCTCTCGTTCCAGGTCCGCTCGATCGAGCAGCAGGGCGCTTCACGCGCCGAGATCGTGGACTTCCTCGAGCGCCAGGCGGGCGAGTTGGACCTGAGAATCGTCATCGCGGACAACCGCGGGCTCGTGCTCGCGGACACCGACGACTCGCTGGTCGGCCAGCGGCTGCAGCTCCAGCCGCCAAATCGGACCGGTCTGCCGCGGCCGATGCGCGCCGCGACGTTCTCCAATCCCTCTGGAGAGACCACCTTCATGGTCTCGCCACCAGTCAGCCCCGCGCCGGCCACGGCGTCTGGTGAGCCCGCGGCGACGCCTGGCCCGACCCTCACGGAGCGGTTCAACGCCCGGCCGAGCGCCTACCTGGTCGGTCTGAGCGTACCGCCCCAGAGCGCCGGAGCGGCCTGGCTGGAGCTGCTGCCACGCCTGACCGCGGCTGGTCTCGTAGCGCTCCTGGCCTCTGTGTTCGTGGCCTGGCTGCTCGCCAGCTCCATCTCGCGCCCGTTGGCCCGGGTGACTGGCGCGGCCGAGGCGATGGCACGCGGTGAGCTGGCTCAGACGATTCCCGTGCGCGGTCGTGACGAGGTAGCGCGGCTCAGCTCCGCATTCAACACCATGGCGCGTGAGGTTGCCATGTCGCAGCGAATGCTCAAGGACTTCCTGGCTAACGTCTCACACGACCTCCGGACACCACTGACCTCGATACAGGGGTTCTCACAGGCCCTCACCGATGGCACGCTCGTCGATCGGGCGGATATCGCCGAGGCTGGCGCGATCATCCACGGGGAGGCGGGGCGCATGTCGCGGCTGGTGGACGACGTGTTGCTCCTTTCGAAGATGGAGAGCGGCCAGACCAGCGTCGAGCGGGCGCCACTCGAGCTCTCGCAGCTCGTCGCCGACCGGGTGCGAGCGTTCCAGCGGGCCGCCGCCGAGGCGCGGGTGGAGCTGACCGGGTCGGCGGCCAACGCGCCCATCGTGCTCGGTGACGGCCCGCGACTGGAGCAGGTTGTGGACAACCTGCTCGGCAACGCCCTGCGGCACACCCCGTCCGGCGGTTCGGTGGCGGTGCTGCTCTCGTCCGGGCCGGACAAGCCGCGCGCGGACCAGCCGGGAGCGCTCCTGGTCGTTCGGAACAGCGGCTCGTACATCCCAGAGGCGGAGCTGGAGCGGGTGTTCGAGCGTTTCTATCAGCTCGATAAGAGCCGCGCGGCCGGCAGCAGCGGCCTCGGGCTGGCGATCGTGCGCCAGATCGTCCTGGCACATGGCGGGCGCTGCTGGGCGACCTCCGAGCCAGACAGCGGCTCCTGCTTCCACGTCTGGCTGCCCGCGACGCCCCAGATTGACCAGGATGGGCAGGCTCAAGTGGTGAGCACCCAGCGTCCAGGATCGGCCATACCGGCCGTTATACCCGTGGGGCGGCCGCGCTCGTCCGCCTGACACTCTGACCAGATCGGTCGTGACAATCGCACGTGAACGCCACGTCGGCGCGTAGACTCGCGCTGCTCGTCGTCTTCGTCTGCATCCTGGCCTGGCCAGCGCCTCCGGTGCTCGCCGCGACGCCCCCTGGCGGGAGCGCCATCGTCGGCGCGGTGCTGGTCAACGAAGGCGGCGAATCGAAGGGCAGCCGTCCCCTGGCCGGGGCCTCCGTGCGAATCGCCGGCCCCGGGCTCGCGGCGTCGCTGGGCACCGGGGCTCACGGCGTGTTCTCGTTTGGGCCGCTTGCGCCCGGGGCCTACACCATCACCGTGCTCGTTCCCTCGCCATTCATCCCGTTGAGCGGCACATCGCGGACGATTCAGGTGGATGGGAAGGGCTCCTACCGGTCCGACTTCCTCTTCGCCTTGCCGGCCCGGCCGGCGGACGTGCCGACGCCGATACCAACCCGCCCTCTGCCCACCCCAACGCCGCTCCCGACCCTACCGCCCATCGCAATCGTCACCCCCATGCCGACGGCTGAGCCGCCGAGCGCCCCGGACGCCGCCTCAGCCGGACCGAGCGCACGCGCGGCGCCCTCGGTCCCGCGGCGCCCGCTCGTCACGAGCCTCCAGGGACTGCGCTACGCACCTGGTCGAACGAGCCCCTCGCAGCCCCAGACCACCCGGACCGCGACGATGCTCTGGCTCGGCGTGCCGTTTGTCACGCAGCTTGACGGCACGCCGTACGCGGCGGTGAACTGTGGCCCGGCCAGTACAGCCATGGTCCTGGGCACGTTTGGCATTCGCCTGCCAGCGGCCACAATCCGTGATTACGTCAACTACATGAGTGGCGTCTTCAGTCTGGACGCGGGCACGAGTCTGGACCACCTCGGCAGAGTCGTACGAGAGGCCGGACTCGAGACGCACGACCTGTATGATGGCGGTGCCTATCGGCGGTGGGATCCCGCGCTGCTGAGAGAGCACCTCCAATCCGGGCACCCAATCGTCACGCTGGTGAAGTACCGCGCCCTGCCCGGCAACGGTGGCTCTCTGGCGGACCTGGACCATTACATCGTCATCTCCGGTCTCTCTGGTAACGACTTCGTCTACAACGACGCGGCGTTCACGACCGATCGCGGCTATGGTTTGCTGATGAGCGAGGGCGACCTGCTGCGCGCCTGGGACTACAGTTCGATCCCGCGGTACGGCATGGCTGTGTCGCTCCACTCGACAGCCCCGCCTGTCGACCCTGTGCCGGACGGAGCGGACGACGTGGTGGCGGCGCAGCGGGACGCGGGGCTCGAGCTTGGTGAGGAGATCGACCTACGGCTGGACGTCCGCGATCTGATTCTTGGACGGATCGACGTCGATCCGGATCCCAGCGCGCAGCAAGCATCACCAGAGCCCCCGGAGGGTGTCCAGGCGCCGCCGACGACGGCGCAACCCGCGGCGCGGTCGCGGTCCGGGATCGCCTTCTTGCTCGGACCAACCATCGGCGACCCGCGGGGGACAGATGCCCCCCGCGCAACGGAGCAGGAGGGGGCTGAAACCGCGTCACCGCGCGAGGCCGCGGCGCCATCCGCCTCGGAGAACCACGATCTGGCTGACTCTGCCCCGCCGGGACTGCCGGAGTCGACGGGAGCAGTGGCGATCGCGCTGCTGCTCGGAGCCGTCGCGCGCGGCGTCTCGTCGCGGCGTGGACTGGCAGCCGCGGCTGTCAGTCCGCAACGCCTGGCTGAGCTGACCTCAGGGCCACCAGTCGAAGACGCCGTAGCCGCCGAGCACGACTGACTTCGGATTGCCGGCTCCGCCCGCCACCGCCACGATGGAGAGGCCGCCGCCAGAGCCCGCGAGCCAGGCCCCCTCCGTCAGCAGACCAGAGGTGATTGCCGGGCGAGCACCAGGACGCGGTGTGCTACGCTGCTGAGGTGCGACGAGTCACCAGAGCGCCTGACGAGATCCGCGCCTGGGCCGAGGCGCGCGGCGGCCAGCCCGCCCGCGTGCGCTCGGTCCGACCGGGCTCCGCGGACGTCCCGCGGATCGCCTTCGACCGTCTCCCACCACACTGGGAGGCGCTGAGCTGGGAGCAGTTCTTCGAGGCGTTCCAACGCGCCGGGCTGGCGTTCATGTACGAAGACGAGCCTGGCAGCCGCATCTGCAAGCTCTCGAAATCGCGCTGACGCCGGACCAGCTCAGCGATCGCCGTCCGCTGGCAGGCTGGTCGCCGCTGGCGGCTCGACCGTGCCGGCGTGCTCGGGGTCTTCGCTCCGGGCCCGGGCAGGCAGGAGGTCGATCACCTGGTCGATGGCGCGGGCGATGCGCCGCTGGACCTCGTGGACATCACGCCCGACGCCACCACCACCGCGCGAGGGCGGCAGGATCTGGCCCATGCGGCGGAACTTGCGGTAGCGCTCGTCCACGAGCTTGCCGGTTCCCACCTTACGCAGCTCAGTGAAGGTGTCCAGGATGAAGTTCCGGAGGACGAGCGCGGCGTACGCGGGATCCTCGTGGGCGCCGCTTTCGGGCTCGGGCACGACGGTATCCACGACGCCAAGCAGGCTGCAATCGACGGCGGTCAGCTTGAGCGCCTCGGCCAGGTCGCGCGCGCGCTCGGCATCCCGGTAGAGGATGGCGGCAGCACCCTCGGGAGCGATCACCGAGTAGATCGCGTTCTCTTGCATGAGAATCCGGTCGGCGAGCCCGAGGGCCAGCGCCCCACCGCTGCCGCCCTCCCCGATCACCGCCGCCACAAGGGGCACCGGCAGGATCGACATCGCGGCAAGCGCGCTGGCGATCGAGGGTGCTAGACCGCGCGCCTCGCTGTCGAAGTCCAGCGCCGCGCCGGGCGTGTCGATCAGCGTCAGGAGTGGCAGTCGAAGCTGCGCCGCGAGACGCATCATCCGAATCGCTTTGCGGTAGCCCTCGGGCCGCATCCGACCGCCGCGCCGGTACTCGCGGTCGGAGAGGTCGCCCCGCTCCTGGCCGATCACGACCGTCGTGAAGCCGGAGAGGTCGCCGATCCCGCAGATGACGGCTGGATCGTCGGCGCTCAGCCGGTCACCGTGCAGCTCGACGAAGTTCGGGAGCATCTGGTGGATGTAGTAGCGTGCCGTAGGTCGCCGCTCGTGACGAGCCAGGCCGACCGCCTCCCAGGCCTCACGGGGCGGTCGCGGAGCGGGCCGGTAGAGGTCGCTCTCGCCCTTTGCAGGCGCCTGGCGGGCCGTGTCGAACAACTGGAGCAGCGTGGCGAGGAGGTTCCGCAGGCGGGGCCGCTCCACAACGCTGTCAACCCAGCCGTGCTCGAACAGGAACTCGGCGGTCTGGGCCCGCTCGGGAGGCGGACTACCGGTGAGCTGCTCGATGACGCGCGGGCCCGCGAAGCCGATCAGGGCATCCGGCTCGGCCAGGTTGACGTCCCCCAGTGAGGCGTAGGAGGCATAGACACCGCCGGTCGTCGGATCGGTTAGGACGGAGATGAACGGCACGCCAGCCTGCTTGAGACGCATGGTGGCAGAAGCCGTCTTGGCCATCTGGACCAGCGACAGCATGCCCTCCTGCATGCGCGCGCCACCGCTTGCTTCGATCGAGATGAACGGCAGGCGCTGCTTGGCGGCGAGCTCGATCGCGAGCGCGACCTTTTCTCCCTTGACGGTGCCCATGCTGCCGCCCATGAACTCGAATTCAGAGACCGAGATCACCGCCGAGCGCCCGCTGACGGTGCCGATGCCGGTGATCGCGGACTCCTCAACGCCCGTGCGCTCACGCGTCTGGGCGAGCCGCTCGCGGTACGGCATCCGATCGTTGAAGCCGAGCGGATCGTTCGTCTCAAGGCCCTGGTTGACTTCCCGAAAGCTGCCCGCGTCGACGACAAGCTCGATCCGGCGACGCGCCGAAATGGCAAAGTGCAGTCGGCAGGACTCGCAGACATGGAACCGTTGGTAGAAGGCGTTCTGGGACAGGTCAGCCTGACATCGCGGGCAGACTTGGCGCTCCGTCCTCGCGCCGCCGCTCCGCCGCGCTTCAGAAGTTGACATCGTAGCCGCTCCCCTGGAAGGGGCTCCTCGCCCGGGTCTTCACCCAGCAACAACACCTGCTGAGAGTATAACGACGCATTCGCGTTCGCGGAGCCGGCGCGTTCAGCTCTCCACGCCGCGAACGTGGCCGTTCGCTCGGGGACAGAGGTGCTTGCCCGTCCCGAGGGGAGCCTCGCACATCGGGCAGCGGGGACGGCCCGCGTTCAGCAGCGGCGTAATGCCCTCGCTCAGGTGTCGGAGCTGCCCACGCGAGGCAAGACAGGTGAAATCAGCGTCGGCGCTCGGGTCCGACTCGATGTCATGGATGAGCAGGACGTACAGCGAGCGAGCCTCGTCGTAGCCGAGTGCAAGCCGGCCGACTTTCAGCTCGACGGTCGGCTCGGCAGGGAAGGTCGCCATCGGCGCTGTTGCGTGCTCCTGCTCGCCGCCCGAGGCGCGGATCTGGATCGCCGGCAGGCCGGTCAGAAGCTGCTCGATGAGCATCGCGAGCGCCTGGAGCTGCTCGCGCTCGATCCAGAGGTAGGCGAAACCGTTCGTCGCGAGAGCGCGCAGGCGGAACGCGCGACTCCCAGGCTGGCCGACCGCGTCCGCTTCAATTCGGCTGACCAGTCCGAAGGCACCGCGTTTCTCTGGCACCGCTCCTGACCACCTCCGTGTGACAGCCCAAAGATACCACGCTCCCTTGCGCGACATTGGCACGCCCCATGCACTGCCTCACGTCGTTCGAGAGGCTGCGACGAGCTGGGGGGTCTGAGGACTGAGCAATGGCTCGTTCAGCTCAGGGGATCGCTCAGCGCGGAGGTGCTCGCATGCAGACTGGCAAGGTCGTACGGTTGATCCGCGACCGTGGGTTCGGCTTCATTCGCCTCTCTGACGGGTCCGAGGTGTTCTTCCACCACTCGGCCATGGGTCCTGGAGAATTCGACCAGCTCCACGAAGGCGACGAGCTCGAGTTCACCGTCGATCAGGACCAGTACGGGCGCGGCACTCGGGCCGCGAACGTGCACCATGCCGGGGCGGCCCGCTAGACCGCTCGGAGAGCCTGGTCGTCAAGCGGTGTATCACGCCTCGCCGTGGGCGCCTGCCGGCGTCCACTCGTGGCTGCGCGCGGCGCCCCCGGGCAGCAGCGACACGGCGATCAGCGAGCAGACCGCCAGGGCTGCGATCGCGAAGAACGCGGTCTGGAGTCCCCCCTCCAGGGCGGCGAGAGCCGGTCCAAGCAGGCCCGATGGAATGGTCGCCCGGCTGGCCGCGTCCAGCAGCAGGTTCGGATCTAGCTGGCCGCCGGCTGGAATCCCGCTGAGCTGCTGCTCCAGGCGCGCCGCGAACACCGCGCCCACGGCGCTGACGCCCAGCGAGCCCCCAATCGTCCGGAAAAGCTGGTTTGAAGAGGTGGCGACACCCCGCCGCTCCCACGGAACGGCGTTCTGGATGGCGAGCACGAAGCTCAACGTACAGAAGCCGAAGCCAAGGCCCATGAAGCCCAACTCGATCGTCAACGGGACCAGCCCGTTGCCGGTCCAGCCGGAGGCGAGCGAGCCAGCCCCAAGGAACAGACTGGTGCCGCCGATCAGCGCGGCCATCCGATAGCCCGACCGGACGATGACCCGGCCGGCAAGCGCGCTGGCCGTGGTCCAGGCGATAGATTCCGCCATGAGCGGAACGCCGCTGAGCGAGGCGGAGAGGCCCAGCACGCCCTGCGTGTACGCGGGGACAAACGACGCCGTTGCGAAGAGCGTTGCGCCCGTCACCAGCGAGCCCGCGCTGCTCACGCTGATGAGTCGGTTCCGGAACAGATCGAGCGGCAGGATCGGCTCTGCCACCCCCCGCTCGTTGAGGACGAACAGGACCAGCAGCGCCACCGCGGCGAGCGTCAGGACGCCTGGTTGTCCAGCCGTGGAGACGCCGCCCCCGCCGCCATCTTGCACCATCGCGAGCTGCAGGACGACCAGGCCACCAGCAAGCAGGATCGATCCCCAGTAGTCGATCCGCCTGGAGCGCCGGGCCACCTTCTCGTGCATGGTCAGCCAGAGCATAGCGATCGCCAGCAGTCCGACCGGGAGGTTCACCAGGAAGATGAAGCGCCAGCTCACGTGCTCGGTCAGCAGACCTCCGAGCGGCGGCCCGAGCACGCTCGCCGTGCCCCAGACCATCGAGAAGAGGCCGCTCACTCGCGCGCGCTCTTCGAGAGAGAAGACGTCGCCGAGAATGGTGATCGTAATCGGCTGAACGGCGCCCGCGCCGAGCCCCTGGATCACCCGGAATACGACGAGCTGCTCCATGGATTGCGCCGACCCGCAGAGCAGCGAGCCCAGGAGAAACAGGCCAGTCCCTCCAAAGAACACCGGCTTCCGTCCGTAAATGTCCGCCAGGCGCCCGTAGATCGGCATCGAGGCGACCGATGCCAGCAGGTAGCTGGAGAACACCCAGGTGTAGAGGTCCAGTCCTCCCACGGCCGACACGATGGTTGGCATCGCCGTCACGACGACCATCTGGTCGATGGCCGTCAGGAAGGTGCAGACCATCAGGGCCGCGATCAGCAGGGCACGGTCGCTCACGCGGCCGGCTCTCTCCGCGCATCGTCGGCCATGCGCTGGTGGTAGACCCCGGGGCGCGCCCAGCCAAGATAGAACGCCAGACCGACCAGCGGGGCCAGCGCCGCCGCGCTGAACATCACCGGGAAGCCAAACCGCTCGGCGACGACACCCCAGAGCAGCGCTCCGATGCTGAGGCCGACGTCAAACGAGGACGCTATCGTGGCCAGCGCGGCGCCTCGTTCCTGGGGCAAGGCCCGATCGACGGTCAGCGCCATCAGCGGCGGGCCGATCATGGCAAACGCCGTGCCGAGAGCGATAGCCGCGACGATGAGTATCCCCAGCTCTGTCGCGTAGGGCAGCAGGTACATGCCGATGCTCCCGCACAGCAGCCCCGGCACGATCGCCGCGGAGCGACCAAAACGGTCCGCGATCTGGCCAGCAAACGTCCGAGCGACAAGCAGCATGCCGGCATAGATCGGGAAGAACAGGCCCGGGTTCTGGACGTGCTGGCTCACAAGATAGACCGGCAGAAAGCCGATGACCACGGAGTAGGAGAGCGTGAAGCAGGCCTGCACCACCGACGTCGCCGCCGCTGGACGGCTGACATACTGGATGGGACGCGGCGGTCCCTCCACCGGTGTCCCCGGGTGACGAAACGCCTTCGCGAGCACGACGACCACGCCGGCACAGACGCTGATCAGCGCGAACATGAAGGTGAAGTCGACCCGATCGAGCAGAACGAGGGCGGTGGCCGGCCCGACGGCCATAGCGAGCGTCTGCCCCATCTGGTAATAGCTCATGATCTCCGCGCGGCGATGAGGCGGCGCCAGCATGCTCACGGCGGTCCAGGTGCCCGTCGTGAACGTACCCCACGATGCGCCGATCGCCATCCGCAGGAGGAACACGCCGACCAGACTTGGATGAGTCAGGTGCAGCAGTGACGCCAGGAGGTTGCCGACCGAGCCGGCCAGCAACACCGGCCTGGGACCAACCTGGTCAACCCACCGCCCGGCGAACGGGCGGACCACGATACCGGCCAGACTCGAGAAGGTCAGCAGCAGGCCGACATCCCGCTCCGAACCGCCCAGGTCCAGGACGTAGAACGGCATGGTGGGCAGCATGAGGTACCAGCACCAGAAGGTACCGAACGCCGACGACCAGACCAGAAAGAAAGCTCGCCCGAAGACACGCTCCCCGCTCGAAGCTGGCGTCTCCGCCTGAGCTGCCTCCAACCGTTGCACGTGCATATCCGGGGCAACGCGCCCGCGCCATACTGCCGTGGCCCGCGGGCTCCGCGCCGAAGGGAGCATAGTCGCAGCCGCGAGCGGGAGCAAGGTGGGTCCAGCATCAGCGAGACGTGCTGTCGGCACAACGTCCCATCCCCGTCACGTCGCGCGGCGCCGTTTGGGGAATCGCGCAGGCATCGACTATCATGCGGGCGCTCTTGACCCAGCTCGGGAGAAGTACCCCCTGCGACGTATTTCCATGCCCCCGAGTCGCCGCGCGCGGCTCGTCGTCCTGCCACTCGCGGCAGGACTGTCCATCGCTAGCTACACCGCCGTTCTCAACTTCACCGCTGCTGAGCCGCCGCGGCGAAGTCACCCCGTGGCTCAGGCCGCCGTCGACACGCCGGGTGCCACCAGCGACGCCGCCATGCCAACCGCCTCCCTGCCCGAGCCCCAGGCGATGACGGATGCGAACAGCGCGGAGCCTCCAACAGCTCAGCCCGCCGACCGGCCCCTGGCAGATGCCATTCGCACATACGTCGTCCAGTCTGGCGACACCGTGGGCTCAATTGCTCAGCGATTTGGCCTGACCTCCGAGACGATTGTCGGCGCGAACGACCTGCCGGACCCGGACTTGCTCGTGAGCGGACGGGAGCTGAAGATCCTGCCCGTAGACGGGTTGATTCACAGGGTCGGTGCAGGCGACACCGTTGCAAACATCGCCCGCTCCTATGGAGCTGACGTCAACGCCGTGGTCCGAGCAAACCACCTGGAGCCGCCGTACGTCATCGTGCCCGGCCAGAGGGTGATGGTCCCGGGCGGCAGACGGCCGGTACAGCCACAGCCGACGAGCGTCGATGCCGTCGCGAACCGCTCGGACTCGGCTGGCGATGGCCTCGCGGCGTCCGCGAAGCCCGCCGACGCCAACCTGACCCCGCCCCGGCAGCTTCCGCGGCTTGGCGACAGCCTGGAAGAGCGGTTCATCGCGTCGATCGGCGAAGCGGCGCTGGTCTCGCGGGACCGGACCGGCGTGCCAGCGAGCGTGACGATCGCTCAGGCGATCCTGGAGAGCTACTGGGGCTCCAGCAAGCTCGCGAAAGAAGCGAACAACTATTTCGGCATCAAGGCGCAGACCAGGGAAGGCACCGCTGGTGTGATCTGGCTGGACGTCTGGGAGGTGCTGGGCGGCGAGAACGTCGTTCAGTCGGAGCCGTTCCGGGCGTATCATGACGTTGCTGATAGCTTCATCGACCACGGGCGATTCTTCCTGGAGAACCGACGCTACGGCCAGGCGCTCACGGTGGAGAGCGATCCCAGGCAGTTCGCGCGTGAGATTGCCGACGCCGGGTATGCGACAGACCCGGC
>JADZDV010000411.1 GCA_020850915.1 Chloroflexota bacterium
ACCACGGCGCAAGAGGGCTACTCAGCCCAGGAGATCAGCCGCATAGCGCGCAACGACAACGCCCAGGTGAAGCCGCGGATATCTGGCAGCAACGTCGTCTGGCAGGACTATCGGAACATCCCGGCCGGCAGCTACGACGACGCCCAGGCGAATGCCGACGTGTACGGCCGGAACATCGACACCGGCGATGATTTCAAGGTCACCGACAACCACACCGCGGCCAGGCCGGCCATCTCTGGCAACCGGGTGGTCTACACCGACAGCCGCAACAAGGCCAGCAGCGGGCTGGACATTCGCGGCTACAACCTCGACTCTGGCGACGTCTTTGACGTCGTCAAGCGCAGCGGCGACCAGGACTACGCCGCCGTCGACGGAGACATCGTTGTCTGGCAGGACAACCGTCAGGGGAACTGGGACATTGTCGGGCTGAACCTGGACTCGGATGACGACTACGACATCGCCTCGCGGGACACGGACGAGAAGCGCCCGTCGATCTTCAACAAGAAGGTGGCCTGGGAGGACTATCGCAAGGCGCCGGACCAGCCGGACATCTACTTCCGGGACCTGGAGGCCAAACAGACCACGCGGGTGACCGAGAACGGAGACTCGCGTTTCCCGGACATCTCCAACGACTATGTGGTGTACCGGACAGGGACGGGAGACCAGCAGCGGATCCAGTTGTACACCATAGCGACGAAGGAGCGGAAGACGATCAGCTCGCAGCGGACGACGGTCAACGGGGGGCCGCGGATCGCGGGCAACCTGGTGGTCTGGGCGGACCGGCGCAACGATGAGGACGACAACGTCTGGGCGTACGACATCGCCAACGGGGTGGAGTTCAACGTCACTCGGGCTGAGAAGAACCAGGTGGACCCGGACCTGTCGAACTTCACGGTGGTGTGGTCGGACGGTCGGGGCGACAGCCCGCCGGACATCCGGGGTGCGCAGTTGACCGTGCCTGCTGCTCCCACCCCCACCCCGACGGCAACTCCGCCGCCAGGCTCACCCCCCACTGTGGCACACGACAATCGCTACTTCGTCCAGACCGGCTACCGGGTAGACAACGACACAATCTGGAACTACTTCTCGTTCCGCGGCCGGATCAACAACTTCGGCTTCCCGATCAGCCGTACGTTCGCCTTCCTCGGCAAGCCGACCCAGTTCTTCCAGCGCCAGGTTGTGCAGGTCGGGACCAACGGCAATCCTGAGGTGATGAACCTGTTAGACCCGGGACTCATGCCCTACAACCAGATCAACTTCTCGACTTTCCCAGCATTCGACCAGTCACTCGTTGCCACCGCGCCGGTGCCGGGCCAGCCCGGCTATGACACGGCCATCATCGACTACATCAGGCGGAACGCGCCGGACAGCTTCGCGAACCAGCCGGTGAACTTCTTCCGGACGTTCAGCAACCAGGTCACGCTCTCGGACGCTTTCCCACTCGGCGGCGGCAATCCGAGCCTGCTCCCGTTGCTCAACCTCGAGCTCTCCGGGACCGTCACGAGTCGCCCGGCAGTCGAGCCCGCGAACGCGGCGTTCGTCTACCAGAGATTTCAGCGCGTGATCATGCATTACGACGCCAACTGTCTCTGCACGCAGCCGCTGCTGTTGGCGGACTACCTCAAGAGCATCATTACCGGACAGAACCTGCCGACCGACCTCGACCAGGCAGCCAGCAACAGCCGCTTCTACCGCCAGTACAACAACAGCGCTCAGAACGGGGTGAACCGACCCGCCGACCTGCCGGCGACGGAGATGCGCTTCGCCTTCGATCCGGGCTGAGGTCCGCGGGCCGCGGCCCAGCGCGCACTGCCTTGCTGTGGCCCTGGGCTGAAGTCGTTCAGCCCAGGGCCGCGGGTCTGACAGACGCTGCCAACGGTCTACAATCCCAGCGTTCGACTCTGCACCAGGAGTGCTGACGATGCACGTGCTGTTCATGGACCCGCTCGAGGATCGCCTGCGCGACTTTCCGGCCCGCTATCTCCCTGCGCCGGAGTTCGACGTTCGGCTCGCTCGACCGGAGGGTCCAACGGAGGAAGACCTGGCGGACGCCGAGGTCGCCATCTACTGGAGCTTTCCAGTGGATGCTGCTCTGATCGACCGGATGCCCGGCTTGCGGCTGGTCCAGCGCGTCGGCTGGTATCGCACGGCGGGCGATCTGTCCGGCGCGCACGATCGCGGGATCTACGTATCCGCCACGCCGTGGGGCGTCCTGGCGCGAGTGGCACAGCATACCCTGGCGCTCATGCTGGCCCTGGCGAGAAACATCATGCCCTCCCATCAGGCGGTGCTGGAGAAGGTCAATGCGATCGGCATGGAACCGACGTACGCGATGGAGAGGCCGATCGCTTTCAACTGGTCGAAGACGAGCGGCATCGAGAGCCTCTACGACCGCACCCTCGGCATCATCGGCTTCGGCGAAGCCGGTAGCGTCCTGGCCGACCTCGTGAAGCCGATGAACATGGAGGTGCTGTACTACAAGCGCCGTCGACTGACGCCCGGCCTGGAGCGGCACTTCGGTGTGGAGTACGCCGACATGGACGATCTGCTCCGTCGCTCGGATTATGTCGCGACGTTCGTGCCCTACACGAAGGAGAACCTCGGGCTGATCGGCGACCGCGAGTTCCGCCTGATGAAGCCGGGGGCGTTCTTCGTGAACACCGGCCGCGCCAATCCGACCGACGAGAAGGCGCTCATCCAGGCGCTTCAGGAAGGCCGCCTGGCAGGCGCTGGCCTGGACGTCTTCAGCCACGAGCCGCTGCCAGATGACTCGCTCCTGCGCGACCTGCCCAACGTGATCCTCACGCCACACGTTGCCGGCGGGGTTGGCGGCTGGGAGGACAGCTTCCAGCGCTTCGCGCGGAACATCCGGAGCGTCCGAGCCGGCAAGCCACCGGTCTGCCAGCTCACAGCCGACTCGCTTCGTCCCTAGCGCACGATCGGAGCAGTTGGTCGGATTCGATCCTGTAGGGGCTGGCCCCCACTGACGGGCGACGGCAATCCCGAGCCTCTCGCTTGGATCTGCACTGGAAGACCGACATCCGCCTGGTCCGCGACGACCCCGCGGCGGCAGCGCGCCAGGGGTTCGTCGCGTGGCGGTCTGTCAGGAGCGGTCCGGGTGGATTGTTGTCCAGATGAGCAGGCCGGGGTTCAGGCTCCACGAGTACCTGACGAAGCGCGTGCGATCGTCTCGCAGGTGATCCAGGAAGTTGCCTGCCAGGACGATCTTGGCCCGCCCACCAGCTCGTCCGTGCCGTACGACGCGCGCCTGTGGCGATACGATCGAGTAGGAGCCACTGGCGGAGTCCTGGCCGTTCATTCCGAGCGCGCTGTAGACCACGACACCGGCGGCCATCCTCTCGAGCGCCTCGTCTGGAGAGAGCCAGTCGCGCGAGGACTGGACCAGCATGGCTGGCGGACCGCCGGCCATCGGCGTGGGCGCCATGCCCGCCATCCGGGCCGACCGCGAGCCTAGCGAAGGTGTGACCAGCCGTCCCTCTCGAACGAGGGTGACACGCCCGCCCGGGATCCCTTCTGAGCTGATCGGACTGGCAGCGCGCTCGAACGGAAGGAGGCTATCGGTGACGACGGAGATATCGGGACGGATCACCTGGCGGCCGTCCTGGAAGTCTTTCAAGGTGAATGCCGCCCGGCCATTTACCACCGTCGTCCCACTCAGGTTCGCTCCGATAAACCGGCCGAGAAAACTACCAGCCGTGCTCGGCGGCAGCA
>JADZDV010000412.1 GCA_020850915.1 Chloroflexota bacterium
AGCACGCCCACATGTTCGAGTCCCCCCTTGAGATAGGTGCGACACCGATCGTTTCCGCAGTATAACGACTCGGCGGAGAGGGGATTTGGGCACCGGGTCACAAACCGGTCACGCCCCGAACATGCCCGAAGCTCAGGCAGGTCGCGGCGTCGGCGCCGCCACACCAAGGTCGTTTGCAATCTCCACAATGGCTGCCCAGGTCGCTTCCGGCAGGCCGATGCCGTGCACTCGACGCTCCGCCCGGCTGCGCACTTCGGGCTCGCCCGGCAGGACGACGTGCTCCACGCCCGGAGCCGGAGGAACGTCCACGATCCGCTCCACTGAGCGCTCCAAGGACGCGGCGTAGTCCTCGAACGCCACGTTGCCCCGGGGGTCGATGCAGAGGTAGAAGGAGCCGCTCGCGCGCCCAGCGTGGTCCGTCGCCAGGTCGGCGGCGCCCAGCGCGGTGCTGAGCAGCTCCACGACCACGCTCAGCGCGTAGCCCTTGTGGCCACCGAACGGCAGGAGCATGCCGCCCGCGTAGAAGTCGTTCGGGTTCGTCGTCGGACGCCCCTCCTTGTCCAGGATGAAGCCGGGCGGAAGCTGCGCGCCCTTGTCCCGCGCGACCCGCACCTTGCCCTCCGCGGAGGCGCTCGTGGCAAAGTCAAGCAGGACCGGCGGCGGGTCGCCGGCGCTGGGGAAGGCGATGGCGATCGGATTGTTGGCCAGCGAGCGGGCGGCGCCGCCGAACGGCGCCACGCCAATGCCGTGGCCCAGCAGACAGACCGTCGCCAGGCCGATCATCCCCTCGGACGCCGCCTGCTCCGCCCATTCACCCAGCCGGCCGATGTGGTTCGACCGGATCGCCGAGACAGCGGCCAGGTGGCTCTCACGCGCCTTGCGGATCGCCAGCTCCATCGAGAAGTGCGCCGTCTCTTGCCCGAAGCCCCAGGCGCCGTCGACCAGCGCCGTGGTCGCCGTCTCGCGGAGGATCTTCGGCACGGCCGTCGGCTGGTAGAGATCGGCGCGTATGTTCTGCACGTACTGGACGATCCGCATCGCCCCGTGCGAGTCGTGCCCGGCCAGGTTCGCATCGACCAGTGAGCGGGCCACGAAAGCGGCCGTGCGCTCCGGCGTCCCGGATGCGCGGAAGATGTCGGTCCCGACCTGTACAAGCTCCTCAGGGGTGAACAGCAGCATCGTTGGGATGTCCTCTCGAGCGTGCTTCAGGGTATGCCGTAACGCTTCCGTTCCCAGGCTTCCTGCAGAGTTCTCCGTTGACGTGAGTCGACGCACCGACTGAGCGACCTGGACCACCGCCCGGACGGACGTTTACATGTGGATTCCGCCGTTGACGTCGATCGAGGCGCCGGTGATGTAGCTGGCCAGGTCAGAGACCAGGAAGACGACGACGTTGGCCACTTCACGCGGCCGGCCGATGCGGCGCAGGGGTGTCGATTCGACCATCGCGGCCAGCGCGGGTGGCGGGAACTGGGCGGTCATGGCGCCGTCGATGATGCCGGGGTTGATGCAGTTGACGAGGATGTTGAACGGAGCCGCGTGCTTGGCGAGGGACTTCGTCAGGCAGATGACGCCTGCCTTCGAGGCGGCGTAGCTGGCTCCAGCCACGATGCCGCCAACCTCACCCGCGAGCGACCCGACGTTCACGATCCAGCCGCGTCGCCGCGGTCGCATGACCTTCAGCGCCGCCTGCGAGCAGAGCAGCGCGCCCTTCAAGTTCACGTCCAGCACGCGGTCCCACTGGTCCGGCGCGAGCCGGTCGATCGGCGTCTGGTCGAAGATGCCGGCCAGGTTGACCAGTGCGTCCAACGCGCCGAACCGACCCTCCACGTTCTGGACGACCGCTTCGATCTCCGGTGGGTGGGTGACGTCCAGGTGCCGCCCGGCGACCGGGAAGCCGCCCGAGGCCAGCGGCTCGACGACGCGCATGACGGCCGCTTCATCCGACTCCGTTGCCAGGACGGCGGCTCCCTGTTCCACCAGTGAGTGGATCGTCGCGGCGCCAATACTGCCGCCCGCGCCGGTCACCAGCGCCACGCGGCCGTTGAGTAGACCCGCCATGCATGCCTCCCGCGCGGCCGGGCGCCGCGCCTGGGAGAAGCCGCGACGGGCGCCCACCTCGCCGGCCGCGACGCTTCCTTATCCGAAAGTGATGGTGAGGAGTGACTCTTCACTCTTCCGTCTACGTCTTGCTGACGTTGTTCAGCGGGTTCTTCGGCCGCTCGCCTCGCAGCACGCGGACGACCTCCTCAGCCGCGCGGGTTTTCAGGTCCACGGCGGACTCTTCCGAGTAGTAGGCGGCATGCGGCGTCAGCACGCAGTTGTCCAGCCCAGCGAGCGGGTGCTCGGGTGTGATCGGCTCTTTCTCGAGTACGTCCAGCCCGGCGCCAGCGATCGTCCCGTTCTTCAAGGCCCGGGCCAGCGCCTCCGAGTCCACCAGCGGCCCGCGCGACGTGTTGATCAAGTACGCCGTTGGTCTCATCAGCGCCAGCGTGCGGTCGTTGATCAGATGATACGTCTCGGGCGTCAGGGGCGAGTGGACCGAGACGAAGTCGGACTCTCGCATGACCGTCTCGAAGTCAGCGCCCTTTGCGCCGCGCTGGGCGATCTGCTCGTCGGAGAGGAACGGGTCGTGGGCCAGAACCTGCATGCCGAGCCCCGCCGCCTTGCGACCGAGCGTCGCTCCGATGCGGCCATAGCCGAGCACGCCGAGGGTCTGGTTCTGCAGCCGGAAGATCGGCTTGGCGACGGCGACGTTCCACTGGCCGCTGTGGACGGACTGATTGAGCAGCACGATCTTCCGGCCTAGCGCCATCAGCAGAGCGAAGGCGTGGTCGGAGACCTCGTCAATGCTGTAGTCTGGGACGTTGCAGGCCCAGATGCCCCTGTCGGTGAAGGCGTCCACGTCGAGGTTGTCGAAGCCGACGCCGTACCGGACCACGACCTTGCAGCGCGTCAGGCTCTCGACCACCGGCCGGGTGACCTTGGCGTACTCGACCAGCAGCGCGTCGGCATCGCGGCAGGCCTCGATCAGCTCCTGCTCGGTCTTGCACTGCTGCGCGATCATCTCGCAGCCCGCGGCGTCCAGGACGCGCTGTTCGGGCTCGAGCGTGTCGAAGTCGTAGTCGGTGATCACCACGCGGGGGCGGTCGCTCATGAGAGGCTCCTCTGTCTCGGTGTCGGTCCTGAACTCGGCCCGGGCGACGGCGCGGGCCTCTTCTGGGGCCGATTCTACCCCGTTTGCCTCCGCTCGCCTGGCTGCTGCACCGCCTCCCAGACCCGCGCCGCGGTGACCGGCATGTCCAGGTTGGTGATGCCGAGCGTGCTGAGCGCGTCCAGCACCGCGTTGACTACGGCAGGCGGCGCGCCAACGCAGCCGGACTCGCCCACGCCCTTCGAGCCGATTGGGTTGAACGGCGAGGGTGTGACCGTGAACCCCGTCTCGTACTCTGGCACCATGCGGGCCGTTGGCACGGCGTAGTCCAGCAACGTCGAGGTCTGAAGCTGGCCCTGCTCGTCGTAGACGATCCGTTCGTAGAGCGCTTCGGCGATCCCCTGGGTCAGGCTGCCGTGGATCTGTCCCTCGACTAGCAGCGGGTTGACGATGGTCCCGCAGTCGTCCACGGCCACCATCCGCTCGAGCCGGACGCGGCCGGTCTCGCGGTCGATCTCGACCACCGCGATCGTCGTCCCGAACGGGACGGCGCCCTTGCCCGGGTCGAACTTGTTCCCGTGCCGCAGGCCGCGCTCTCCCTCGGGCAGGCCCACGCCTCGCTCTGCCGCCTCGGCGATCCGGGCCAGAGTCAGCGAGCGGTCCGGCGCGCCGGCCACCTGGACGCTTCCGCGGCTGTAGACCAGGTCTTCCGGCGCCGTCTCGAGCAGCGCCGAGGCCACTTTGAGCGCCTTCTCCTTCACTGCCTCGGAGGCGTTCGCCACCGCCGACCCGCCAAGCGACAGACTGCGGCTGCCGAACGTCCCGATCCCGACGGGCGTCTTCTCGGTATCCCCCTGGACAATCCTGACCTGCTCGAACGGCACATCCAGGCGATCGGCGACGATCTGGGCAAAGGAGGTGTGGTGGCCCTGGCCATGCGAGAACGAGCCGGTGCGCGCGACGACCGTGCCGTCAGCCTGCACCTCCACACTAGCGGCCTCCCAGCCCTCGGAGCTGACTTCGATCGTCGTGGCGAGGCCGATGCCGCGCAGGGGAGTCTTTGCGCCCAGCTCGGTCCGCTCGCGCCGCTGCCGCTCGCGGAACGCCGGGTAGCCGACCACCTCGAGCGCCTTGTCCATCGCCGCTTCGTAGTTGCCGCTATCGTAGAGCGCGCCGTTTGGCGTCCGGTACGGGAACTCGTCAGGCTGGATGAAGTTCTTGCGGCGCACCTCCGCCGGGTCCATGCCCAGCGTTCGGGCGACTTCTTCAACCGTCCGCTCGGCGACGAACGCGGCCTCGGGACGCCCCGCGCCGCGGTACGGACCGGTGGACATCGTGTTCGTGTAGGCGGTGATCAGCTCCGAGCGAAAGTTCCGGATGCGGTAGGCGCCCGTCGCGTAATCTGGCAGGCGGATCGGCGTCGCGCCCGTGGCCGGCAGGGTGAAGGCACCGAAGTTCGTGAGGGAGCGGACTTTCAGGCCGGTGATGAGGCCGTCTCGCGTGAAGGCGGCCTCGACGAAGTCCTGGTGGTCGCGGCCCTGCATGGTAAACAGCAGGTCCTCCATCCGCGTGGAGGCCCAGCGGACCGGTCGGCCGAGCTGCACGGCCATCAGGACCACGAGGAGTTCCTCGGGATACACCGGCGTCTTGGAGCCGAACGCGCCGCCGACGTCCGGCATGACAACGTGGATCTTCTCCTCCGGCCACTGGAGCGCCACGGCAAGCTGCGCGCGCGCGCCAAAGGGTGACTGGCCGGACTTGTAGACCGTCAGGACATCCTGCTCGCGGTCGTAGGATGCGAGCGTGCCGCGCGGCTCCATTGGGATCTGGGCCACGCGAGAGTGTCTCAGGTGGAGCGAGAGCGTGTGGTCGGCACGGGAAAAGGCGCCGTCCACGTCGCCGCCTTCGCGAACGAGCCGGTACGAGACGTTGGTGCCCAGCTCCGGCCAGAGCAACGGCGCGTCCGGCGCGGCCGCCTCCTCCACGGTGGTCACCGCGGGGAGCGGGTCGTACCCGACGGCGACCAGGTCTGCCGCGTCGCGGGCGGCGTACCGGCTCTCGGCCGCGACCGCGACGATCGGGTAGCCCACGCAGTTCACCTTGCCATGAGCCAGGGCCGGCATCGGCGTGTTCTTCATCTCCGGCAGGACGGCGCGGGTGGGCATGCGCTGATGGTGCACGTCATCGCCGGACCAGACGGCCACCACGCCAGACGCCTCGCGCGCCGCCGCGAGATCCAGGGCAGTGATGTTCGCGTGGGCGTACTGGCTTCGGACGAAGAACACCTCCAGCGTTCCCGGCAGACGGAGGTCGTCCACGTAGCAGCCCTGTCCCTGGATCAGGCGCGGATCCTCGACGCGCCGTCGGGCCGCTCCAATTTCGCGCGCGCTGGCCGTGCTCAAGAGAAAGCCTCCTGCTTCATTGCGTCTTCCCCCGGGGTGTCGCGAGGAGCGGGGCTGGAAGAGCGCTGCTCACTTCGATCTGAGTATATCGACGGTCTCGAAGGCGAATCACAATGGCAAGGCCTGGAGCACGAACCGCTGGTCCTGAGGATCCCCCGGGGGGCGACGGAAAGACACGAAACGGGGACGGCCTCTCGGCCATCCCCGTACGTGCGGGGCTGGACCCCGCCTGCGAGCTGTCCGGCTCGCGAAGCGGGCCAGGGTCTCGCCTATCCTGACGTCGCCACGCCGCGCGTAGGGCGGTCTGTCGCGACGCACCCAGTCTAGCACGCTGACGGGCAAATGGTAAACCCGGGCCATCCCAAACGGGCCACAGTTCTTCTCGCCGACGCGTGCTCGAGCGCCATTCCGCCTCGGCGCGCGCACCCATCTTCGTGAGCCGTGTTCAGACATAATCGAATCAGAGAGCCGCGACCGCTGGCGCTGTTCGGCCAGTGCGCGAGCCAGGAGTCTGGAGCCGTGCCTGAATCGTCGCAGGACCCTTCCTATCGTCTACCGCGCTCGGTCGTGCCGGAGCGCTATGAGATCACCCTGGCGCCGGACCTCCGAGATTTCACGTTCACGGTCTAGCAGCGAGTCGACGTCCAGGTGGCCGAGCCGGTCACCGAGGTGGTGCTCAACGCCACCGAGCTGGAGATTCACGACGCCGCGCTCGTCGACGCCACCGGCGATCGCGTGCCGGCGTCTGTCACGTACGACGAGGCCAGCGAGCGAGCGCTGCTAGCGCTGGAGCACGCCGTCCAGCCGGGGCCGGCCACCCTGGAGCTGCGGTTCACCGGCACGCTGAACGACAAGCTCTCCGGCTTCTATCGCAGCACCTACCGGGACGCCGCCGGCCAGGAGAAGGTGCTTGCCTGCACCCAGTTCGAGTCTACCGATGCCCGCAAGGCGTTCCCCTGCTGGGACGAGCCAGACCTCAAGGCGGTCTTCAAGATCGCCCTGGTCGTGGATCAGCACCTGGCGGCCATCTCGAACGCGGCCATGGTCTCCGAGACGCCGCTGCCGGACGGCAAGAAGCGCGTGGAGTTCGCGGAGACGATGAAGATGGCCACCTACCTGGTGGCCTGCATCGTAGGCGAGCTGGACGCCACCAAAACGGTGGACGTGGACGGCACGCCGCTGCGGGTGATCTTCGTCCCTGGCAAACGCAAGCTGGCCGACTTCGGCCTCCAGATCGGGGCGTTCGCCCTGCGATACTTTTCCAGCTATTACGGGATTCCCTATCCTGGCGGGAAGCTGGATCTGCTGGCCATCCCGGACTTCGCGGCCGGCGCCATGGAGAACCTCGGCTGCGTGACATTCCGCGAGACCGCGCTGCTGGTCGACCTGGAGACCGCCTCGCGGGCGGAGCTGGAGCGGGTCGCCGACGTCGTGGCGCACGAGATCGCCCACATGTGGTTCGGCGACCTGGTGACGATGCAGTGGTGGAACGGCCTCTGGCTCAACGAGGCGTTCGCCACCTTCATGGAGATGCTGGCCGTCGACGCCTTCCGCCCCCAGTGGGAGCGCTGGACCAGCTTCGCCGTCTCCCGGGCCGCGGCGATGCAGACCGACGGCCTGAACAGCACGCGCTCGATCGAGTTCCCCGTCCGGCTGCCCGAGGAGGCAGCCGGGATGTTCGACATCCTCACCTACGAGAAGGGCGGCGCCGTGCTGCGGATGCTGGAGCAGTACCTCGGGCCGGAGGTTTTCCGCCAGGGCATCAGCCACTACCTCACCAAGCACGCCTACGCCAACGCCGAGACGACTGACCTCTGGGACGCCATCGAGGAGACCTCCGGCCAGCCGACGCGGCGGATCATGGACTCCTGGATCTTCCAGCCCGGCCACCCCCTGGTGAGCGTCGAGCGCGACGGCGACGCGCTGCGGCTGTCCCAGGCGCCGTTCCGCTACCTCCCGCCAGAGCAGCCGCTGAGCCTCCAGTGGGACGTGCCAGTCGGACTCAGGCTGCGCACGCCCGGCGGCGACGTCGAGCAGAAGGTGCTGCTCGAAGGTCCGTCCACGAGCGTCAGCCTGCCGTCGGGCACGGAGTGGGTCGTCGCGAACGCGGGCGGCCATGGCTTCTTCCGCGTGCGCTACGACACCGAGCTGCTGCAGAAGCTCCAACCGGTCGTGGCTGAGCTGGCGCCGCTGGAGCGCTTCGGCCTCGTCTCGGACACCTGGGCCAGCGTCCAGGCCGGGCGCTCGCCGCTGGCCGATTTCCTCGATCTGGCGCGCCTCTTCCGGGACGAGACCGACCGCAACGTCTGGACCAGCCTGATCGGCTCGCTGGGCTACCTCAACCGGATCGCCGA
>JADZDV010000413.1 GCA_020850915.1 Chloroflexota bacterium
GCCGGGTCGTCGAACCGGCCCGCCTGCTGACCGCCGACGAGCTCATCAACCGGGTCTACGCTGCCTTCGACTCTGAGCCGCATCCGACCATCGTCATTCCCGCCAAAGCAGCTTGATCCTGCACTAGTGCTGCCTGTCTCAGTCCGTGGCTTGGCTATCGACGGAGGTGGGGTGTGCGGCGACTTGGTCGCGTGCTGGCGGTTGTGTCCTGGCTGACCATCTTCGCAATGGCGCCGATCCCCTGGCAGCAGCTCATCGGAGCACTCCGCTTCCCGCTCCTCCCCACCGTGGCGTGGATGCACCCGGCGGCAGCAACCGCCGGCACGATCCCAGCGGAGCGCGTGGTGCCGCTCCAGGCTGGCGGGCTCTCCGCCGCCCCGGACCGTGACTCGACACCCCGATTTGGCCTGTCTTTCAGCGACGAGGGCCAGCAGGGGCCCGGCTTGACCGCGGGCATCGCCCAGCCGGGCGAGCCCCTGCTCGAGGTCGAGATGCGCCTCAAGCACGTCGGCGCCGGCTTCACGCCGCGCCAGACGGGCCGCGCCCGGACCTTCGACATTCCGGCCAGTGGTGGCCCTGCTCCCGCGCTCCAGTCTGCGCTGTTCCTGCCCACCGCCGCGACCCCCCCGGCCACGACCACGACCACCAGCCCCACCGCCACGACGGCACCTGCCACCGCGACCCGCCCCGCCAGCACGACCACGCCGACACCCGCCACTGGCCAGCCGGCCACGACCCCGGCTGCCACATCCTCCACCGTCCAGACCCCGCTGCCAACCGCCACCTCCGCCGCGACGGGCACGCCGGCTGGCGCCTTGACGCCCGCCCCCAGCAACGCCACCGGCACGCCGACGCTCCCATCGACCGTCGGGCCCAGCAGCGGCAACCGCTACGCCGCTCGGATGGCCCTCCAGTTGGAGCCGGCGGCTGACGAGCGGAGCATCAAGGAGACCCTCGTCTTCCAGGACCGGCCGGCGACCAACACGATCACCTGGGCGTTCCGCCTGCGTGGCCTGACGCCGCTGGTGCAGCCGGACGGCTCGATCCGCCTGCGCGACGAGCGCGGCCAGCACGTCATGACCGTGCCGGCGCCCGTCCTCACCGACGCGCGGGGCCAGCGCGGCGCGGCCCGGTATGTCCTGGGACCAGAGCAGCTCGACGTGGTCCTGGACGCCGCCTTCGTGGCCAGCGCCGCGCTCCCGCTGACCCTGGACCCGACGCTGGACCTCGTCGACGCGGCCGGCCTCTGGGAGAACGCGCCGGCCTCCTGGCAGCGGCAGAGCGTCGTGGCGCGGGACGGCACCCAGGTCTTCTGCTTCTACGACACGACCACGGGCTCACGGGGGATCAAGGTCCGCACCTCGCCGGACGGCTTCGCCAGCGCCACGACCCTGACCTCGCCCACGCTGGTGGTGGAGGACGACCAGGGGGGCGGCAGCACCTGGCCGATCGGCGCGTCGGGCTTCGCCGTGGAGATCGACCAGGGCGCGGACGTAGACAATCGCACGCTCTTCGACCGCGTCTACGTCGCGGTGACCGGCAAGTCCGGCTCGCAGACCAACGTCCTGCGGATCCATACGCTCAGCCGCGATGCCAGCGGGACGTATGCCGTCGACGCCACGCCGCTCACGGTGGCGAGCAACAGCGGCGGGTTGAGCGGCCCGACCTGGAGCGGGGCGACGCTCGCCATCGAACGGGAGAGCCAGGTCGGCACCGATGGCCAGGGCAACCCGATCCTCAAGGACTACCTGTGGGTCGGCGCCGACGAGAAAGGGACCAACGGCAAGTACACCTACAAGACCTGGCAGCGGGAGCTGCTCACCGACGGCACGCTCGATCCCGCCGGCTGGACGGCGAGCACGCCCACCCTGGTCGCGGACGAATCCACCCCGCACTACGCGGCCCTGGTGGCCCTGACCGGCGGCGTCGCCGTGGTCGGCACCACGCAAAACCATTTCATGAGCACGACCTATCCGCGCGGCGGCGCCTGGGAGAGCCTCACGCAGATCCGGTTCAAGCCGCCCTTCCTCAACAAGACGTACAGCGTCATCGCGGTGACGGATCCGCTCTCGCCGGACAATGAGCGCTTCGTTCCGCTCGTCGTGCTGCTGCCCGTCGACGAGCAGGAAAACACCAAGACCGACGTGCCGGAGTACTACGCGCGCCGCTACGACCCGAATCAGAGTCAGGGGCTCCACCTCGCCACCGCCTGGGACAGGCTGAAGGACGACGAGGGGCACGACATTGGCGGGAGCAAGGAGAGCTACAGTCCTCAACTCACCTGGGATGGGACGAGCTTCTACTGCTTCTACCTGGCCAAGGTCACCAACAACGAGCGGAGCATCAGCGGCAAACGCGGCCAACTGGGCGACACGGCGGGCACCCTCGTGCTGGAAGCCGAGCGCACCTGGATCAAGGAGCAGTCGCCGAACAAGCTGCTGAAGTGGCTGGGCGTCCCCCGCGCCCTCACCAGCGACATCGTGCCGTTCTTCTACATCGCCGACAAGAGCGTCGACTCCTTCTTCGTCCAGGCCAAGCGCGTCCTGATGCTCGGGGACCGCGCCCAGTGGCAGTACCAGGAGATCCCCGTCCCGGGCGCTGGCACCCTCAAGGTCAACCTCGCCAACGGCAATCTGTTCTACACGATGACCGACGCGAGCTTCTCCGCTCGCGGCTGGGACGATGAGATCACCCGCTCGTACAACTCCCAATCGACCTTCGTCTCGCCCTTTGGCCCAGGCTGGAACAGCCTCGCCTCGCCCCGACTGGAGTTCTACAACTCGAAGAAGGACCGCCTCGAAAAGACTCTCGCGGCCGGGGTCAACCGCATCAACTACTACGCGCCGGACGGCTCCCAGTACCTGTACAGCTCGCAGCGGGACAATACTGGTGCAACAAACTGGCTCCCGGAGCTCGGGCTGACGATGCGGCTCGAGCAGATCCTCCTGCCGGTCGACGAGAAGCGCTTCAAGCTCACCGACAACGACGGCAACATCGTCTACTTCAACAAGGCCGGCCGGCCCGTGTTCAAGCAAGACGTCGATCCGCCTGGCGCCACCAACCACCGCGCCTGGGAGTGGCCCAACATGGGCGTGACCGGCACGGATATCTCCTCGATCGTCAACAAGGTCACGCCCGGCCAGGGCAGCACCGTCACCGGGCGCACGCAAGCATTCACCCTCACCACCTACGGCTCCGAGAAGCGCGCCACCCAGATCACCGTCTCCGGCTTCGGCGATTCGCAGGTCTTCAAGTACGAGTACGATACGACCGCGAGCAAGCGCCTGACGGCCGCGAAGCTCGCCTACCAGCAGGGCAACCCGCCGCCGAGCGACCAGTTGACCATCTCCTACGGCTACTACGACGCCGGCACGAGCAAGGACAAGCTCAAGACGATCACCGTCCCCGCCAGCAGCGGCAACACCAATCCGAGCGTCTACACAATCTTCTACTTCCCGGACGGCAAGGTCCAGGCGATCAAGCTGCCGAACCCCTCGCCCAGCGCCACGGACGATCCCAACACCGCCTGCGGGACGACCGGCTGCTGGCTCTTCGACTACCAGGAGGGGGAGGGGCTCACCACGGTGACCGGCCCCCGGGGGGCCACGAACGGCGGCACCTGGGCCTACCATGTCTTCGGCTCCGGCCCGGCCTACCAGATCACCGATCCGGCTGGGAACCAGACGGACCAGAGCTGGTCCACCCACTTCAACAAGATCAGCGTCACCCGCCCGGTGGGCGGGCAGACGGCCACGACGCAGTACGAGTACGACGAGAACCGCAACCGCACCAAGATCGTCGACCCGCTCAACGACACCACGGACTTCGAGTACTACCCCAGGATGGACGGGAACATTGAGGACCTCGGCCGGTACAACCGCCGCAAATCCAAGACCGAGGCGAAGGTCTACCCGGATCAGACGCGGGCGAAGACAAGCTATGACTATAAGGCCAACGGCGTCCTGGACAAGCTCACCGATCCCGCGCAGCAGCACGTCGACATCGACGAAGACGGCAGCGACATGTACCGCATTCGCAATCGGTACAGTCAGACCGATGCGAGCAACCACGGACTGAAGCACCAGCTCTGGACCCACTTCGAGTACGACGATAACGGGACGGGCCTGGTCAGCGAGGAGGTGCGCAAGGAGCGCACCGCCGACAACGTCAACACCTGGCAGTTCCTCTCGAAGACCAGCTACACCCGGGACGCCTGGGGGCGCGTGACCCAGGAGCGGGTGGGCGCGGAGACCGCCGATAACACCAACGACCGCATGACCGTCACGGCCTACGACCATCTCGGCCGTGCCACGAGCGCGCGGGTGCGGATGGCGGCCGCGAACCGCGACTCCACCCAGAACGACCCTCCAGGACAGCGGGACCTCATCACGCTGACCACGTACAACCCGGACGGAACGATCAAGCAGGTCGTCGACCCCGCGGGCGGCGTCACCGACTACCGCTACGACCGCCGCGGTCGGGTCGTCGGGATCGAAGGCCCTCTCCCAACGGCGGGGAGCGGGGCGAACGACCGCCCCTGCAAAACCTTCGAGTACGACGAGGTGGGCAATCAGATCGCCGTCCGGGCGGCGGTCAGCCGGAGCGGAACGACCACCTGCACCTACCCCAAGCCGGCGGGCGAGACCGGCACGATCGTCTGGAGCGAGACAGACCGCACCTACGACAAGCTTAACCAGCAAACTGCCGAGGAGCTCCAGACCGGGTCCGACCCGAACTACGGCGGGAAGATCCGCACCCAGTGGAGCTACGATCCGGCCGGTCGGGTCACAGGCATCCGCGAGCCGAACTCGACGGACCCGGACCCGAACGCGCCCTCGGTCACGTTCGAGTACGACAAGCTCGGCCGCAAGACCAAGGAGCAGCGCACCGTCACCTTGAACGGCTCGGCGCAGGCCTTCCAGCGCTGCTGGGAGTACGACGC
>JADZDV010000414.1 GCA_020850915.1 Chloroflexota bacterium
GGTGGGGAACCAGGCTGGATGAGGCCGAAATCCGCGCCCCGGCGGGTACTTCGGCCAGGATGCGCTCGATCGCTCGGGTGTGGCTTGTCTGGCTGGGAACGACGAATCCGTCCGCCCCGGGCCCGATGCCGTCGCGCAGGTAGGCCAGTCCGCTGCCCGCGAGGAGCAGACTCACCACCATGGGATAGACTGGCACGTCGCGAATCGCCTGGCGGCCACGTGAGCGTGCTAGCCACGAAATCCAGCACGGGAGCCAGCGCTTCATTCTGCCCGCGCCGATCAGGGTCGCGGCGACGAGCACGCCGAGCACCACGCCCGAATAATGTGCCCGGCCGCTCGCCATCCAGGGTGAGCTTGACAGAACGTTCAGGGCCAGGCTTGGCGCCGCGGCCGCCAGGATCTCCGGCGCGAGGAGGGCAAACGGCAGCCCCAGCAGCGCCAGGGTGCCGAGATAGCTCAGCGCAGTCCCCCTGGTCAGGGTGTCCCAATACGCGCCAGGCGAGGTCGAGAGCGCCAGCAGCCAGTCGGTGGGGCTGGATCCCAGATGGGCGTAGCGGGTCGCCAGCGGCGATACGACTTCGCCTGAATAGCGGGGAATGATGTAGGTGATGCAGGCAGTCGTCCAGCCCAGGCCGAGCAGGACGATCAGGAGGCCGGCCCAGCGGGTCTGTCGCCGCGTCGCCGCGACCAGGGCGACCATGGCCACGGCCAGGCCGACCTCCTCCTTGGCGCTCATGGCGAACAGCCCGGCCAGGACGGGAAGGACTCGCCGGCCGGTGTCCAGCCAGTCGATCATCGCCAGCAGCGCTGGAGTGGCCAGGGCGACGGTATGGAAGTCCGACTGCAGCATCCACTGGCCGACCGGATTGAGCGCATAGGAGGCGCTCGCGACGACACCGGCCCACGGACCGCCGAGGTGGCGCTGAGCGAGTCGAGCCGCGGGGATGCCGCCAAGCGCGAACAGCACGGCCTGGGCGACGAGGATCGCTCGCACGTCGTCCCAGACGTAATAGAGCGGCGTGAAGAGGATCGTCATCGGCTCCACGTGGAACGCCAGGAATGAGTCTGGTCGGAGTAGTTGGCGAACGTTCGCGTCCGTGTCGAACTCCGCCTTCTCGTACAGGCTGAAACGGAACGCCTGCCAGCGCATCCAGTTCCAGATCACCTGGTCGGTGAAGCCAAGGTCTTCAGCCTGAGTGTGGAACGCCTCATGCCGCTGGACGCTCAGCCAGGCGTAACCAGCGCCGTGGGCCACTACGATTGCCAGGACCAGCAGCGCGGCGACCCGCCGGGCCGTCCAGGCGAGCAGGCCGCGATGGGCGCGTCGTCGTGGCCACGGGAGATCACGCCCGATCGGCGCTACCACCGCGCTGGTGGGCTCGGCGGCAGGCCGGTGCGGTCCGCCGAGCTCTCTGGCGCCTATAGACTCCACTGCACGCCGCAGTTCCGGCAGGCGGTCTTGGGATCGGGACTGTACAAGGCCTGGCGGAACTGCTGATAGGTCTGGCCATGCCAGACCGCCTCGACGCCATCCTTCAAGTAGTTGCCCAGAATGATGCTCTCGTACTCGACGCCGGTGAACGGCGCGATGCAGCAGGGCAGGGCGTTGCCGTTCGCGGTCACGTACGCCAGGCGCAGCGGTCGCGAGCAGCCTTGCCAGGGGTATGGGTTATCGTCCAGGCGATCGACGATCGCCTCGCGCGGGCTGATCGCTCCCGCGCCGCGGAAGGTAATGCCGAGCGCGGCTGCCAGGCGCTCCGCCTCGTTGATGATCCGCTCCGCCGCCTCGCGATAGCCGCGGTAGATCGACTGCTCCTCCACGGCCAGGCCGATTGACGAGAAGACCATTCGCTGGAGGTACACCTCGTCCACGCCGATCCTCGCGGCGAGTTCGATCACGCCCGGGAGCTCCGGCAGGTTCTCGCGCATGCCGGTGACCCAGAAGGAGACGCGCGGGCTGGTGGCCCCCTGCGCCTGCTTCGTCTGGACCATCTGGCCCACGTGCTCGACGACTCTGTCAAAGGCCGGTACGCCGCGGACGCGCTGGTAGGTCTCTGGCGTGCTGCCATCGATCGACACGCGAAGCTCGTCGAGGCCGCTTTCGATCAGCGACTCCTGGCGACGCCGGGTCAGGAGAATGGCGTTCGTGTTGAACAGCACGTAGACGCCGCGCTCTTTGAGGAGCTGGATCATCGATGGCAGCTCGCGGTTCAGGAGCGGCTCTCCAATACCGTGCATCACCGCGCGGCGTAGCCCGGGCATTTGGTCCACCAGCCGCCGCAGCTCGCCGAGACCGAGGTGGTGCTCGCCCTCCTGCGGACCAAAGGTCAGCGGACAGGTCGCACAGAGCGAATTGCAGCGGTTCGCCACCTCGAAGTAGGCCTCGACAGGGCCGGGCAGGGGGTCCAGGGTCGGTAGCTCCCAGGAGCGCGTGGTCTCGATCAGCATGGATGACTCCGGGTGATTATGGCCTGCTCGTCCTTGGAGTGGCGATGGAGCCGTCGGGAATTGGTGCTCGCGCGTAGCGAATCGCGGTGGTGATCAGCTTCTGACTCGCTCCTATCGTACCCCGGACGGTGCCGGAGACCTTCGACGAGCCTCCGCCACGCTGGCGGTACTCGACGTCCACCTGCTCGATCCGTAGCCCGGCCCGAATCGCCTTCACGATCATCTCCGTCGTCCAGCCGTACGTGCGCTCGCGCATCGCCAGGCCCGCGAGCCGGTCGGCGCGAACCGCCTTGAACGACGGCAGGTCGCGTGGCGCGCGGCCGGCCAGGAGGCGGATGATCCCCAGGACGAAGCGGTTGCCGAGTCGAGCGTGCAGCGGCAGCGCGCCCGGCGTGAAGCGACGGCAGCCGAGGACGAGGTCCGCGCGTCCTTCCGCGATCGGGCCGACCAGTCGCGGAATCTCGGCTGGCGGGTCGGAATAGTCGCCGTCCAGAAACACGAGGATCTCCGCCGGAGTGGCCGCCTGGCAGCCCTCCCAGCAGGCGGCGCCATAGCCGCGCTGTCGCTGTACGATCACGGTCGCCCCCGCGGCGGCAGCTCTCTCACGCGTCTGGTCCTCGCTGCCGCCGTCGACCACGAAGACGTGGTCGCGGTACTCCGTCGGCACCTCCGCGAGAACGGCTCCGACGATAGCCTCTTCGTTCCAGACCGGCACGATGACCGCGACCCGCGGACCGATCCTGGCTTCGCCATCCGACGGCATGGCTCGAACGTCTGCCCGACCCCTCACGGCGTGCCTGCCAGCTCACCTACGATGCCGAGCGCGGCGAAGGCGCGCCGCGTGTGGACGGCATGGTGCTGGTCGGTCCTGCCGAGATCGGCCTGGAGCTGCAGCAGCCCCGCGCGGTCGTCCACGTCGTACCACCGCTCCTGGAGGTGGACCGTCAGTCCGTCCGCCGTGCAGCGCTCCAACGACTGGGCAAGCACCTGATTCGTGCTCCACGTCATCTCGCGAAAGAGGCTGGGGAAGGTCCTGCGTGCCGCGACGAGGTAGTAGCCTCCATCGTCGCTCGGTCCGAAGACGACGTCGCATGTCGCCAGGGCCGCGATGGCGCCAGCGATGTGGCCAGAGGGCAATGTCGGATTGTCACTGCTCATGACGAGCACCGTGGAGGCGCTCCGCAGTCCTTCGGCGAAGCATTCCTCCAGCGCGGCGCCGAGCCCAGCGCCGTGCTGGGCGACGACCTCGCAGGTACCGTCGAGGAGCCGCGCCAGCGCGCTGGCATCGGTCTCGTCAGGACAGATCGCCCGGATGCGGACGTCGGGGACGGTCGCCGCGGCCGCGATGCTGTCGAGCAGCATTCCCTGGTACAGCGCCGCGGCCTGTTCAGGCCGGAGGGGCGGGCAGAGCCTCGTCTTGACAGCGCCGGGACGGGGTGCCTTGGCCACAACGTACACCAGCGCTTCGGACAACGAGACTTCTCCGTGGTATTGGCGCCGCCCCGGGCCACGTCGTCTGCCTGGACATGCGTACCTTCTCCGCCTCGCCAGATCCAGGAAGACCAGCACTAGGATACAACAGCCCGCTGTACCGGGTGTGCGGAGGAGTGTCTCGATCGCGTCCGGTCCCATCGCCGGGCGCGGGGCGTCAAGAGCCGGAGCGTTGAGCGTAAAGGTCGAACAGGCGCGCGGCGTTGCTGTAAAGGATCTTGTCTTCGATGCTCGAACCGAGCTGCAGCGCCTGGAGTCCTGTGATGCCCTGGCCCACCGGGTACGGCAGGTTCGGAAAGTCGCTGCCATAGATCACTCGGTCCTGAAACGCGACAAGCCCGGACAGCGGTGGCTGCCAGTCGAAGTAGCCGGCGAACACCATCGTCGTGTCGAGATAGAGCTGATCGAAGCGGTCCATCAGCTCGAAGTAGTCGTCGAACCGATCCGCGCCCATGTGTGCCACGACAAACCGCAGGTCGGGAAAACGTCGCAGGGCGCGCTCGAGTCGACGATGGTCGGCGAAGGGCGAGCGCTCCGGGGCGGGGCCGCTGTGGATCAAGACGATCTTGCCCAGTTGTTCGGCGACGCGATAGGCGGGCCAGAGTCCAGGGTCATCTGGGAAGCACTCCTGGACCTGGCAGTGGACCTTCATCCCTGCCAGGCCCAGCTCGCTGAAGGCGATCGGAGCGAGCCGCGCCACGTCGTCCGCTGGGTGGAACGTCGCCAGCGGAATGCTCGCCGGATGGCGCCGCGCGAGCTCGGCACTCCAGGCGTTCAGGCCCTCCGCCAGACCCGGTCGGTGGGCGTAGGTTGAAAAGACGAACCGCTCGACGCCGCTCGCCAGCAGGATCGAGATCAGCTCATCCGCGCTCCCCTGGTAGCGCACCGGCCAGATGTGCGCCTCGAAATGACTCCAGACCGCCCGGAACAGCCGGTCTGGAAAGAAGTGCGTGTGGGCGTCGAAGACTCGAACGCCCGATCGATCAGGCGCTGGGAGCAGCGAGCGCCTCGTCGATCTCCCGGCGGCTCGGATTGACCATCCACTTGCCGCCAATCTCGAGCGTCGGGACGACGCGATAACCGCCGGTCAGCTCTTCGATGCGATCTCCGTACTCCGGGTTCGCTTCAATGTCGACTTCCTGGAACTCGACGCTCTTGCTCTTCAAGTAGCGCTTTGTACTCACACAGATGCCGCACCAGGTCGTGGTGTACATCCGAACATCAGGCATCGCGGGCGCGTCTCCTTCTGGGTCATGGCCTCTACTCTGCCGCAACAAGTGGATTCTGGATGTTATTCCAGCTTCACACGACGCTCGCGGCGCGCTCCGTGATCGCTCCGTACAGCTCCGGGCGGCGCTGACCCCACAGGTGCATCTCGTAGACGCCGGGCTCGATCACCAGGTTCTTGTCTCGCGCGCGGGCCGGTTCGATCTCGGCGAAGATCGTCTCCTCCTCGGCGCCCGCCTCCGCGAGGACATTGCCGTTCACGTCCACAATCTGGCTTCGGCCGATGAAATGGACGCCCGCCTCATCACCGGCGCGGTCCGCGGAGATGATGAAGACGTGGTTCTCGTTGCCCCGTGTGCGCAGCATGTAGTCCGGCTGGGTGCGGCCGGGCGGCGGGAGATTGGTGGGGTTCGCAACGATGTCAGCGCCAGCGAGCGCCAGCGCTCGTGCCGTCTCGGGGAAGCGCATGTCGAAGCAGATGGCCATGCCAATCCGTCCAACTGCTGTTTCGTGAACCTGGAATCCGATCTGCCCCTGGGCGGCGAAGCGATCGACCGCCTCGAACGGCAGGTGCGACTTGTGGTACTTCCCGACGAGCCCCTCCGGACCGACGAGCGCCGCGCAGTTGTAAATCCGATCGCCCTCGCGCTCCAGCAGGCCGAAGATGACGTACACGTCGAGCTCGCGGCAGAGAGCCGCCATCTGAACGGTCGCCGGCCCCGGAACCGGCTCGGCAAAGCGGGCGGACTCTTCAAGACTCTGGAAACAGTAGCCCGTGAGGGCGCACTCCGGGAACACGATCAGTCGCGCCCCGCGCTCTGCCGCCGCCCGGGCCCGCTCGGTGATCTGCCGCAGATTGTGCGCGTTCTCGCCCAGTCTTGGATCGGTCTGAACGGCGGCCACTTTGACTCGCCCGACGCCGCTGCTGCTGCTCTGCTCGCTCATCGTCGTCTCCTCGCGGCTCTGGAAGCTCGTGCTGGGAGAGATAGTAGCGCGTTTCAATTTCCCACGTCGGGCGCTGGGACCTGCGCTACACTGCTGGTAGTCGAGCGCCGGCCTCTCGTCGGCAACGCTGCTCGCTCGACGGCGCGGGGGAGGGAGCCGGGTTCATGGCGCCTCGGTTGCGTCTCTGGTCGGGTCTGGTGCTCTTCGTCTACGTCGCCACGCACCTGCTCAACCACGCCGTTGGCCTGGTCTCGCTCCAGGCGTTGGAGGCCGGTCGCGATTGGTTTGTTGCTATCTGGCGCTTGCCTCCGCTCACCGCGCTGCTCTACGCCAGCCTTCCAACCCACGTCTCGCTCGTGCTCCGCGCGCTCTATCTTCGGCGCCATCTCAGGATGCCTCGCTGGGAGGTGGTCCGCCTCAGCCTCGGCCTCGTGATGCCGCTACTGCTGGCGCCGCACATCTTCGGCACGCGTGTGGCGCACGAGGTTTTCGGTTACGACGATACGTACAGCCACGTTGTCTTTGGCATGTGGCTCGTCTCGCCAGAGAGCGCGCTGCTCCAGTCGATTCTGCTCGTCATCGCATGGGTGCACGGCTGCATGGGGTTGCACTACTGGCTCAAGTTGAAGCCCTGGTACGCGGGAGCCACGCCAGTGCTCTATGCCGCCGCCCTGCTGCTGCCGACCTTATCGCTGCTCGGTTTCGCCGGCGCCGGGCAGGCGCTGGCGGCGATGGCGTCGAACGGCGCCTGGTACCAGCGGATGTACGCCGCGTCTGAACCACCAGCCATGGCAGTCGCGCTCGGCTGGGGCAGCACCGCGGTCGCCATCTTCGTGACCACGGTCGTCTCGGTCTTCGTCGCGCGGCGGATCAGGACGGTCCTGGCTCGGCGGAGGGGCGTCGTCCGACTGACCTATCCTGGCGGTCGAACGGTCGAGATCGTCCCCGGGATGTCCATTCTCGAGGCCAGCCGCGCGGCCGGTATCCCCCACGCATCGGTGTGTGGGGGGCGTGGCAGATGCTCCACTTGCCGCTCGCGCCTGGCAGGTGGGATCGACCAGCTGCCCATGCCGACGCTAGAAGAGGCGAGGGTGCTGAAGCGGGTGGGCGCGCCGCCGAACGTGCGGCTGGCCTGCCAGCTTCGCCCCATGAGAGACCTCGACGTCTTCCCCTTGCTCCCGCCAACCGCCGGTCCTCCGGAAGGCTTCTTGCGACCAACCTACTTGGAGGGCATGGAGCAAGAGATCGCGATCCTGTTCGCTGACATCCGATCATTCACAAAGTTCTCCGAGCACAGGCTGCCGTACGACGTGGTCTTCGTGCTCAACCGGTATTTTCGGTCGATGGGCGAGGCCGTAACCAGCGCCGGCGGCCACCTCGACAAGTTCATCGGCGACGGAGTGATGGCCTTGTTCGGCCTGCAGACGGGGCCGGAGCGTGGCTGTCGTGAGGCGCTCGAAGCGGCCCGAGGCATGGCTGGCGCGCTGGTCGATCTCAACAGGACGCTGGCGAATGAATTGCATGAGCCGCTTCGCATCGGTATCGGCATCCACGTCGGCCCGGTGATCGTGGGCGAGATGGGCCACGGTCGGGCAACCTCTCTCACGGCGATCGGCGACGCGGTGAACACCGCGAGCCGCCTCGAGTCTGAGAACAAGGTGCACGGCAGCCAGTTGATCGTCTCCGAGGACGTCGTGCAACGGGCGGGCGTCGACTTCTCCGCGTTCGAATCGCACCAGATCGAGGTGCGCGGGCGATCGATGCCGCTCTCCGTTCGCGTCGTACCGGATGCTCTTGGGATCGGGTCGCTTGTCGTCGGCGGCCTGGCGCCATAGGCAGCTCCGTGCCATCCATCGATCTGTCCAGGCGTCGTCGTATGCGAGGCTGGCCCTGCTCCGGTCCGGTGGCCGTGATCGGCCACCGCGGTGCCGCGGGGCACGCGCCGGAGAACACCATGGCCGCGTTCGAGGCCGGTCTAGCGCTGGGCGCGGACGCGCTCGAGCTTGATGTTCAGCTCACCGCTGACGGTGAAGTCGTCGTGCTGCACGATCAGACGCTCGAACGCATGACGGACGGTAGCGGCTGGGTAGGAGATCACAGCCTCGCCGAACTGTCGGCGCTGCGGGTTCGCAGTCCTCTCTCGAGGGGCGCGGACCAGTCGCTCCCGACGTTGGACCGGGTCGTCGAGTGGGCGGGTGACCGCGCCTATCTGATGGTGGAGATCAAGAACGCGCCGCGGAGCTACCCGGAGATCGGCGAGCGTGTGCTGAACGTGCTGCGACGCCGCGATGCGCTGGATCGCACCACGGTCATCTCGTTCGACCACCACCTCTTGCGCCGACTTCGCGAGCTTGACGGCACCGTTGGCCTGGGTGTCCTCTACGCCTGTCGGCCGGTTGACCTGGTTGCCGTGGCCCGCTCCGCCGGCGCGGATGCCGTTCTGCCTGAATGGCCGTACGTCGTGGCCGAAGACGTTGAAGCCGCCCACCAGGCCGGTCTCCTCGTCGGCACCTGGACGGTCAACGACCCCCTGACCATTCGCGGCCTTCTGGCGGCCGGCGTCGACGCCATCACCAGCGACTTCCCGGACGTGGCGGCCAGGGTCTCGCGGTCGGGGGCCTGACCTTGCTGGCAGGGTGGCCCAACAACAAAGAGGCGAGGGATTGCTCCCCCGCCTCTGGCGACCGAGACGATGACCACGCGCGAGCCTCCGGCGATCAGGCCGCGGTGGTCTGCTCCCGCATCGCTTTCATTCTGGCGACCTGCGAGA
>JADZDV010000415.1 GCA_020850915.1 Chloroflexota bacterium
CCCCCCACCCGACCTCCCCCCGCTGGGGGGAGGAGCGGCGTCCCTACAACGGCCGTTCCAACACAAGTCGGTCGCACCCGCGCTGTTTGGGTTATCCTTCGTGCATCCGCGGATCACTCTTCTGGTCAGTTGAATCCGCGGTGGAGGCTCCGTCAATGGATGATGACAACGTGCGGGAAGGGGCGTACATCCCGGCTGATCTCCAGGATTGGATCGAGTCTGATCCGTATCATCCTGGCCCCGTCGGCGTGCGCCTTCGTCGGTCCGCCGTCCCGGTCTGGGCCATCATCGGCGCCTATAAAGCATCTGGGACAGTAGAGGAAGTCGCCTCCGCCTATGACCTGGATGCCGATGAGGTACAGGCGGCACTCCGCTATTTTCGTGTGCACAAGGCGGCGATAGAGGCGCGTCTCGCGGCGAACGCGGCCTGAGTCGCAGTGGCTCATCTCTACCTGGATCACTGCGTAGCGAGTCAGTTAGCACTGCTCATTCGCAGCGCTGGCAAGCACGACGTCACGACGGCTCGCGATCTTGGATTGGCCCGAAGTCCGGACCCTCAGCAGCTCCTGCGAGCAGCGAGCGAGGCGTGGCCGCTTGTCACCCACAACCGAGACGACTACATCATGCTGCACGACGCCTGGGTTCGCTGGACCTCCGCCTGGCACATTACACCCAGGCATAGCGGAATACTCATCATCCTGCAGGATCGGGCTCGGCTACGGATGGCCGCGCTCATCGATCAAGCCCTGAATTCTGGCGCGGTCTCGCGAAACGTCCTCTTGCGCTGGTTCAGCAACCCTACCGGTTCGTCTGCCGCGTGGCACCGCTGGGAGACCGGCGGCGTGTGGTTGCCCGCCTGACCGACATCTGCGCTCTCCTCGGGTGTCCTAATCTCGCTTGACCGCGCGGATCAGCTCCTGGACGTTCGCGTAGCCGAGGGCGCGGCTGATCTGGCGAGCGGCGGAGAGGGAGAGGCTCATCTGGGGCTGGAGCGGCAGCATGATCATCGGCTTGCCGGGCTGGACGAGCTTCAGGTGCTTGTGCTGGCCCGGCTCGGCGGCGTAGCCCTGTCGCTCCAGCCAGCGGCGCACCTCGCGGCAGCTCAACGAGGTCATCGCCGCCCCTTTTTCCTTGCCCATCTCGCGCCTCAGTTGAGCCCGGCAATCAACGTGCCTGTCGCCGCCAGCCTTAGGCCGTCGCCGGCCCGGAGGCTGGCGTGCTCGGACCGCTCGCCGGGCCGCCCCGCGCGGCGCGACGGTCTGCCCGTCGCTGGCGAGCTCGGCGGACGAGCCAGACGATCGGTCCCCACACCGGCACGAAGATCACCACCCAGATCAGCACCGCCAGCGCAAACTGGACCGTGTTGATCAGTCCGACAATGGCGCTCCGGAAGACCGGCGCCAGGTTCCAGTCCTCCAGCCAGGACTGCTGGGTCACCACGTTCGGCCGCAGCTCCACGCTCACCGACGACAGGTCGGCGCTCCGCTGGAGGAAGTTCAGCCGTCCCTGGAGGCGCTCGATCTGGCTGCGCACGTTGCTGAGCTGCTGCTCGATCTGGAGCATCTCCTGGACGGTGTTGGCCTTCGAGAGCAGCGCCAGGTAGCGCTGCTCCGTCGCGCGGAGGTTCCGCACCTGGGCGTCCGTGTCCACGAACTCCTCGGTCACGTCGCGCGCGGAGACCTGCTCGCTGTTAACCTTGACGACGTCCTTCTTGATCTGGCCGAGCGCCTCGTCCAGGCGCGGCTCCGGCACGCGGATCGAGACGGTGGCGATGGTGCGGCCGCCCTCCTCACGCGTGTTGCTGCTGACGACCCAGCCACCGACGGTCTGAGCGAGCTGCCGGATCTCGGCCGCTTTCGCGGCGACGTCCGTGACCGTCAGGACGACGGTCGCGTTTCGGACGATCAGGCGCTGGCTGGTGTCCGTCAGGTTTGAGGAGCTCTGCGACTGGGCCGCCTGTGGCGCAGCGGCCGGCGCTGGTCGCGCCGCCGAGGCCGGCGCGCCGCCGCTTGGGGCTGGAGCCGCGGGCGCCACGGCGGGGGCTGAGCGGACAGCGTCGGACGGGGCGGACGCGATCTCACTGCTCGGTCTGCTCGGGGCTGAGGCGCAGCCGGTGGTGATCAACAATCCAACCAGGAGAGCCGCGGGGAACGCGATGTGTCGTTTCACGGTAACCCACCCTGCGAGGTCCAATCTGGGGCGCCCGGTCCTCGCATTCTAACGGTGAAGACGTCGCAGCGGGGCGGAACGTTCCCTACGGTTTTCGACCCCAGGCGAGGAAGTAGCTCCGCGACGCGAAGAAGCGCCCAGCGGCCGCTTCGGCCGCGAGCGCCGCGCGCCAGCGCGACCGCTCCGGGGGGCTGATGGCTCCCGTCTCCTCGGCCACCTTGGCAGCGCGCTCTGCCGTCAGCCGCAGAAAGCCGTCCGGGTCCTGCTGGATCTCCACGAAGCCGCGGACCTCGATCTGCTCCAGCCCCGCCTCGGCCAGCAGGTGCGGCAGCTTACGGCCGATCCAGCCGTCCGCGTACTGCTGGTCCACCCAGGGCGCCAGAACTCGTCGCGTGAGGTCGCGGTCCGGGTGCTGAATGACGAACGTCTCCAGGTCGTGGTCCAACGCCGCCAACCGGCCGCCCGGCTGTGTCACGCGGGCCATCTCCGCGATCCCGGCCCGAGCGTCCACCAGGTGGCAGAGCACGGTAAAGGCAACTGCCAGGTCGAACTCCCCGTCGCCGAAGGGCAGATCTTCAGCCTCACCCTGGTACAGCTCGATCTCGCCCTCGAGGCCGGCCTCGCGCGCTTTCTCACGCGCGAGTTCGATCATCCCCGCCACCGGGTCCAATCCGACCGTCCGGCCGCCGGGTCGCACCAGCGGCGCCGCGTCGCGGAGCAGCGGGCCGGTGCCGCAGCCGACGTCCAGCAGGCGGATGCCCGGGCTGACGCCTAGCAGACGAAGCAGCTCCGCCCGAACGCGGCTCTGGTCTGGCGCTCGGGAACGGCCCTCCATGCTCCCCGCCTGCCGCTGTCCCGATTCCAGGTCGCCCCAGTCCCGCTGGGCGTAGCGGTCCATCGCTCCGTACGTCTCGGTCACGCGGCCTCCGAGGATGTCCATCTTGCCAGGAACGTGCCGTGAGCCTAGCACGCCTGGGGTAGCCGGCGAGCGGCGGCTCGGTGGACATAAAGGCTCTGCTACACTCCCTGCGTCGGTCGGCGCCCGCGGCGGTCAGGCTACCGGGTCAACCGCGGCGCTCAACGGCCCGACGCTCCACCACGCTCTAGAAAGCAGCAGGATGGCCGATCGCGAGCGAGCAGTCACAGAAGAAGAGGCGCTGTTTGCCGGCGTCCCCGGCTCAGGGGCGATCGGCGACGCGCTGGTTGGTCGCCGGTTTGGCCGTGGCGGGCGCGACATCTTCCTGCGCGTGGCCGAGGCGATGCCTGGCGACATCGACAAGGGCTACGTCCGGCTCCATCCGGCTGCCTTCGAAGCGCTGGGCATCAGCCCAGCCTCGATGATCGCCGTGCAGGGGCGGCGCACGACGGTCGTGCGCGCCGAAGCGGTGCCCGGCGCATTGCCTGGCGAGGGCACGGTCCGTATGGACGGCGTCCTGCGCGACAACGCCGAGTGCGGCATTGGCGACCGCGTGCGGGTCCGCCCGGCGGCCGCCATGCCGGCGTTCGGCGTCGTCCTGGTGCCGGACGACGGCGGGCCGCTCGGCGACGACGAGCTGCGCCGGGTGCGGGAGTTCCTGGCTGGGCGTGCGATCACCGCTGGCGACCGGGTGAACGTCACCAGCTTGTCTCGTGGCGACGTGCTGTTCAAGATCGTCGAGACGGAGCCCGAGGGCGCCGGGCTGGTGATCGACGAGACGCACATCCGGACGCGCGTCTCAACCATGAAGCAGCAGCAGCGAACGGGCCAGGTCCGCTACGAGGACATTGGCGGTCTCGAGCGCGAGGTCACGCGTGTCCGGGAGCTGGTGGAGCTGCCGATGAAGTACCCGCGGCTCTTTGCAAAGCTGCGGATCGAGCCGCCTCGCGGTGTCCTGCTCTACGGCCCGCCTGGGACTGGCAAGACGTTGATCGCCCGCGCCGTGGCGAGCGAGGTCGAGGCCCACTTCATCCACGTCAATGGCCCAGAGATCATGAAGAAGTACCTCGGAGAGAGCGAGGCAACCCTCCGCGAGATCTTCGAAGAGGCCCAGCGACAGGCGCCAACCATTATCTTCCTGGACGAAGTTGACGCCATCGCGCCGAAGCGCTCGGATGTCGCCGGCGACGTCGAGAAGCGTGTCGTCGCTCAGCTCCTGACCCTCATGGATGGGCTTGTCCAGCGCGGCAATGTGGTCGTCATCGCCGCGACCAACATGCCCGAACTGGTCGATCCGGCCTTGCGTCGCCCAGGGCGCTTCGATCGCGAGGTCCCGGTCAACGTGCCGGACCGCGAGTCGCGCGGGCAGATCATCCGGATCCATGCGCGCGGCATGCCGCTGGCGGAGGACGTGGACCTCGATCGACTGGCCGAGGTGACTCACGGCTTCGTTGGCGCCGATCTCGAGATGCTCTGCAAGGAAGCCGGGATGCTGGCACTCCACGAGGTGCTGGACCAGGCGGATTTCGACACGGCCGATCCCCTGGTGCTCGCGGAGCGGGCCCAGATCCATCTACGGCACTTCTTCCAGGCGCTCAAAGGCATCGAGCCAGCCACAACTCGCGAGTTGATCGTTGAGCGGCCGATGACCCGCTGGGGTGACGTTGGCGGCCTGCGGGACCTACGTGACTTCCTCCAGCTTGCCGTCGAGTATCCGCGCAAGCGGCCGGAACTGTTCGAGCAGGCGGGCATCAAGCCGGCGAAGGGCATCCTGCTGACCGGCCCGACCGGCACTGGCAAGAGCCTGCTCGCGCGCGCGGTGGCTGGCGAAGCGGGCGTCGGGCTGATCGTGGCGGATGCCTCAACGCTGCTTTCCAAGTGGCTGGGCGAGAGCGAGAAGGCGATTCGTCAGGTCTTCACCAAGGCGAAACAGGCATCGCCCTGCGTGCTGTTCTTCGACGAACTGGACGCCATCGCGCCGTCGCGCGGCGGCGACTCCTCTGGCGGGGCGATGGACCGTATCGTCGGCCAGTTCCTCGGCGAGCTGGACCGCCTGGACGAACTGTCCGAGGTGATCGTGCTGGGCGCCACAAACCGACCCGATCTCCTGGATCCCGCCTTGCTGGCCCCGAGCCGCTTCGGCTTCGTGCTCGAGCTGCCTCAGCCGGACGAGGCGGCACGCCTGGAGATCCTCCAGATTCATACCCGCAAGATGCCGCTCGCGGACGACGTGGACCTGGTGCAGCTCGCAAAGGACACAGACGACTTCAGTGGCTCCGACCTGGCCGCTCTCTGCCAGCGAGCGGCCATGCTGGCCATTCGCGCCGCTGTCGAAACGGGAGGCGAGGGCCCGGCCGAGCAGGCTCGGGAGACGCCGCTGCAGATCAGTCGCGAGCGGTTCGACCAGGCGCTGCCAGAGGCTCGCAAGGCTGTGGCCTCGCGCGCCCGGCCGAGCACGGGGCTCGTTCGGCTCACCGGCGGCTTTCGGTTGCCGCGGTCGAAAGGCTAAGCGCCGCCGTCCTGCACGCGCTTCGCGGACGTGCGCTGCTGAAATCGTTCCAGGTCCACGATGTAGCGCTCGTGCTCGCCGACGCCGATCCGCTCCACCTCGTCGAACGCCTCGACCACGAAGCGTAAGCGCCGGCCGTCCACCTCGACCAGCTCCGCCCGTGCCCGAACGGTGCTGCCGAGCGGCGTTGCCGCGAGGTGTCGCACGTTGACGATCGTCCCGACTGTGGCCTGTCCCACCGGCAACAGCGGATCCACCGCGCCGGCGGCGGTCCCCTCCATCAATCCAATCATCGCCGGCGTGGCAAACACACGCACGCTGCTGCTGCCATGGTTCGTGGCCAGATCCGCCGCGCCTACCACGATAGTTGCTTCGCCCACGAGACCGGGGGCAATCACCGACATGTTCCTGCTTCCTCCTCCAGGATGAAGGCCCGTCAAGTCCAGCTCCATCGCGTCCCGCGGCTGACCAAGTGTCCACCTGAGCGGAGACGACAAGTCTTGTCGTCAATTCTAGGACGATCATCGCTTCCCAGATGGCAGCTCTCAGGAGGGGCTCATCCGTGTCTTTCGCTGCCGTCAACGCCATGGAGGCACCTCCGAGGATCCCTGCCCTCACGACGGCACGCGCCGCCAACCTGGCGCATCATCAGAATGGGGGCGGCTGCGCCAGACGGCTTCGAGCCAGCGCCCGATAGAATAGAGCCGTCTGCCCCGATCCACCGGGGCGGGTCGGGAGAGAGGGCGTCATGGCCGACGAGACGATGTCGAAACGAGAGCGGGTGCTGGCCGCCCTGCGGGGTGCGCCGGTCGACCGCGTGCCGGTGAGCTTCTGGGGACACAACTTCACGAAAGAGGGTTCGGCGCGGGATCTCGCCGACGAGACGCTCCGCATCGCGCGTGCGTTCGACTGGGACTTCATCAAGGTACAGTCACGCTTCAGTTGCTTCGCTGAGTGTTGGGGCGGCGTCTGGCAGCGCTCCAGCCAGCCAGGCGTCAACCCGATCCTTGTGAAGCCAGTGGCCGAGTCCGTTGCCGACCTCGATCGCATCAGGCCGGTGCCCATTGCCGGTGGACCGCTGGCCGAGCAGGTCGAAGCGCTCCAGCTCCTGCGAGCCCAGTTGCCGGACGACCGCCCCATTATCATGACGGTTTTCGCACCGCTGATGGTCCTGCGCTACTGCTTCCGCGACGCAACGCCCGCCGTGATGGCAGCGCTGCGCGAAGAGCCGGCAGGCGTCGAGCGGGCGCTCAGGGCGATCGGCGAGACGCTCACTGAGTTCTGTCGAGCGTGCATCGACGCCGGCGCGGACGGGATGTTCTACGCCACGAACGTCGCCACTCGGGATCTCATGTCCGTGGAAGAGGTGCGCCGCTTCCAGCGCCCGTTCGACCTGCCAATCCTTCAGGCGATCGCGGACGCGCCTTTCACTATGATGCACGTCTGCGGCGAGCCGAACCATCTGACGGAGTTCGTGGATTACCCGGTTTCCTGCTTCAACTGCTCCCTGGGACCGGGGAACCTCTCGCTTGTCGAGGCGCGCGAATTGACGGGGAAAGCGGTGGTCGGCGGTGTGAGCGAGAAAGCGCCTCTCCGCACCATGACATCGGAGCAGGTTGGCGAGCAGGCGCGCAGGGCGATCGCGGAGACTGGCGGACGCAGCCATCTGCTGGCGCCTGGCTGCTCCATAGAGTTCGACACGCCGGCTGAGAATCTGCTGGCGGCGAGAGCGGCAGCGCGCGGAGCGTAACGGTCAGAACAGCCGTGGAACGTCAGGGCCGCGGCGCGGTAGCCACGCCGCGGCCCGGGAGCCAGATCGTCAGCGCTCGCTCAGGATTCGCAGTCGTCCACCCAGAGCCGCTTGACTTCCGCCACCTCGTAACGGTAGCCACCGCGACGCGAGAGCCGCGGGCGAACTTCCGCGCGGATCGTCGGTGCTTCATCGCCACGCAGCAACGCGAGATCCGCCTGGATCTGGCGTTCGGAGAAGCAGAACGCTCTGGCGAGGTCCTTTCGGGCCAGCCCCGGGCGCCTCGCAATGTGGGCTGCGAGGCGGCGAAGTCGCTCTCGGCGCCCGTCACGCAACCCGCGGTGGGCTCGGTCGTCTCGATTGAGGGTCTCCCGCGGTGCGACAGCCATCGGCCCCGTCTCCCGTCCGTGATCCGAAACCAAGCTCAAGCGTACGCTCTCCGGCGGGCCTCCGTAAAGCGGTCGGGTGACAGCCGTGGGCCCAATGACAACGGTCGTCGGGACCGTTCTCGTTGCCCAGCGGCAGTCCAGCAGCCTGAGGCACACGGTGAGTTGCCTATACTGATTGAAGAACGACCAACACAGGAGCAACGGTGAGCGAGATCTCGTGCAAGCGGTGCGGACGCTCCCGGCCGGCGATGGCCCAGCCGCCGATGGCGGGCGAGCTCGGCATCGCGGCGCAGGGCGGAACGTGCGCAGACTGCTGGAAGGTTTGGATGGACGAGCAGGTCCGACTGATCAACCACCTGGGACTCAAGCCCTGGCAGGCGGCCGACCGAGAGGTGCTGGCCCAGAAGCTCCGGGAGTTCTTGGGTCTGTAGCGCGGGAGTGGACCCTTCGCGGCTGGCGTGGCAGCCACGGCCCCGCCACAGCAGCGCGGGAAAGGTCGGCTGATCTCTTGATATAAGGCGTGGCCCGAAGGGTTGGGTGGGTCATGCGTCACAAGGTCGTCACACGAGGGCGCTCGGCGCTGGAAGAGAGCGAGCCGGTGGAGTACGTCTCCTGGTGGACGGAGGCGACAAGATGGCTCGGCGGACGGAGAGCGCGGACGAGGCGCGGGAGCGGGCGATTGGGCGGCTGGAGTGGCAGACGGCGCGGCGGGACGACCAGCGGGTGGCGCAGGCGGTGCACGCTGGGGAGGAGCTCGACGCGGTCCACGAGTTGAGCGAGGCGGGCCTGCTCGACGAGTTCTTCGCCTATCTCGACGCGCTGGGGATCCCGCGCCTGATTAGCAGCCTGGCGTTCAGGGGTGTCGAGCGGGTCATGATTCCGCTGGCGCAGTTCGTGACCCTGTACCCTTCGCCGAGCTCAGGGCAGGCTCTGCTCAAGACGCTGTACGGGATCGGGTCGATGGAGGCGCTGCCGGCGCTGCTGTTCAGCAACGTGGGGCTGATGACCCTGATCGGCTTCAACCCCACCCAGATCAGCGGCGGCTACACCCGCCGGGGCGACGCGCCGCGGCAGGCCAAGCCGAAGCGCGGGCCGTTGAGTCCGCGGTGCCTGGCCAAGAACATCCGCAAGCTGCCGGTCGGGCAGCTCGAAGCGTTCTTCAACGGGGTGGTGCGGCGGATGGTGGCCAGCGGGCTACTGGAGGGGGAGCTGCTGGTGGCGCTGGACGGCAGCAAGGTGCTGACCACCGAGCACTACCAGGGGCGGGGCTGCCTGACCATCGAGCACGAGCAGCGGGTCAAGCTCAACGGGGTCTGGCAGACGGTCAAGCTCGTCGAGCGGCTGTTCGGCTGGAAGAGCCTGCCCTGAGCTCGGCGAAGGGTAGTGGTGCTGATCGAGGTCCGCACGCGCCTGCCCCTGGCGGTCCTGGTCACGACCATCGAAGCGTACGAGGGCGCCTCCCTGGTGCCGCTGCTCGAGCAAGCCCAGGCCAACCTGGGCGAGCACGCCCGGATCGTGAAGGTTGTAGCCGACCGCGGCTACCTGGACAGCGAGGACCTCTGGGCGCTGGACCAGCGGGGTATCGCCTTCGTCGTGGTGGCCAAGAGCGGCATGCACGCGCGGGCCGACGCCCAGGCGCTGGCGCTGCGCGAGCGGCCGGTCGAGCGGCGCCAGGTGCTCCGCCACGGGCATGGTCGGACGGCCCGGACCGAGACGCTGGTCACGCGCCTGGTTGGGATCAGCGGGCTGACCAGCTATGACGCCTACGGGAGTGCCGAGCACGCCGCCCGGGCCAATCGCTCGGACGTCGCGGGCACACCGCTGGACGCGGTGGGCGTGCTGC
>JADZDV010000416.1 GCA_020850915.1 Chloroflexota bacterium
CGACCTGGAAGTTGATCGACTCCCAGCCGGTCCAGGCGTTGAGCCAGCCACCACGAGCGCTGATGGGCCCATCGATCTCGGCCCAACCAGAGCGGGTCGGCGTACCCTGAAAGTACATGTGCTCCATGAAATGCGCCGCGCCGACGGTGCGCTCCTCCTCATCTCGCGAGCCGCCCCGCACGCCAACGCTCACCGCCGCGACCTCCGAGGCAACCCGCCGTTTGACGACGGCCAGCATGCCGTTCGAGAGGTCGCGAAAGCTGACACCCGGCTCCTCCGGCGGTCGCTGGAGTCGTCCTGCGCCCGCCGTCATGACTTGGTCCCCGGCGCGACGACCACCCGCGTCAGTTGCGCTGGTGTGAGGTACTTCCTCGCCACACGTTGGATGTCGTCCGGCTGCACAGCTCGGAGCTCCGCCTCCACCTCCCCCAGATCGAGCGGGAGACCGAGCGCCGTGTTCCTCGCAAGCTGGCCGGCCTGGGCCACGCCAGCTTCGGTCCCAACGATCGTGCCGCCCACGATGAAGCCGACCGCGCTGTCCAGCTCCTTCTGGGTCATCAGCTCGTCACGCGCCCGCGCGAGGTGGGTGCAGAGCAGCTCAGAGACCTCTTCCACATTCGACGGGTCCGTCCCCGCGTACGCGACAATCGCCCCGGCGTCCGAGGTCAGCGCAAGCCGCATGTTCGTGTCGTAGGCGAGTCCCCGTGTGTCGCGAATATCGTAGAACAGCCGGCCACCGCTCGGGCCGAGAATCGACTGGAGCAGCCACAGCGCGTAGCGGTCGGGATGGACGATCCCGCCGGTCGGCGCGCCGATGAGCACCATCGCCTGGTCGCGCCCGAGCGCGTACTGAATCTCTCTCGCGACGCCCGTTGGCGGCGGAACGACGGCAAGAACCGGCTCCGGTCCGGCCGGGAGGGCGCCGAGCGTCGGACGGACCTGCTCGATGACCTGCTCGTGTGAGAACGGCCCGACCACCGCCAGCACCGACGCGCGCGGTGTCACCCGGTCCGCGCGGAAGTCCAGGAGCTGGTCGCGGCGAATATGCTCCGTCCCCGCGGCGTCGCCGGTCGGCAGAAAGCGGAGCGGGTGGTCCTCGAACAGGTGCGAGTAGAGCAGATCGTAGGCGCGCGCGGATGGATTGTCCCGCCGCAGCGCCAGCTCGGAGAGGATGAGCTGGCGCTGGTGCTCCACTCGGTCGGGCTCGAATGTCGAGCTGGCGATCAGGTCCGCGACGAGGTCCAGGCCAATGCCGAAGTCCTCCGGCGCCTGGGCAACGACGAAGTCGATGAACTCCCAGCCATTGCTGACGTCCAGCGAGCCGCCCCGGGACGTCACGGTCCGCATCACGGCGTCCCGGTCGGGCCGGCGCGCAGTGCCCTGGGTGAACATCCGCTGGACGAAGTTCGAGGCGCCCGGCGCCACGACCGTCTCGAAGCGCGAGCCGGCCCGCGCGGCGAGGTCGAACGCGACAATCTCCGCGTCCGGTCGCTGGCGCGTCACGACCGTCAGGCCGTTCGAGAGTAGGGAGACACGTGGCTGCGCGGCGAACCGGTTCGCGTCCCCGGGAGTGGGCGCCGCCGGGTGGTTCGTCATCCGGGAACGCCGTCGGTTGTCGGCATGATACAAAGCATGAGACTCAGTATAGACAGCCCCCATCTAGCCCTGCTCCGTGTCAGTCGCGGGATCGTACAGGCGCACGTGCTCGCTCTCATTCGCGTCGTTGCGAGCGATCACAGCCATGGCCGGCTCGTCAGCGCTGAGATTGATCGGTTGGTGAGGCAAGCCGGCGGGGATGAAGATGAAGTCCCCGGTTTGGTTGACGATCGACTTTGCCAGGTGGCGCCCGTAGCGTGTCTCGACTCGCCCCTGGAGAACGTAGATGGCCGTTTCGTATCCCTGGTGGACGTGTGGCTCGGCTCGACCGCCAGGCGGCACGACGATGAGCGACAGGGACAGCATTGTGGCTCCGGCTGTGGCGTTCGAGATGCCGACGAACTGGCCCAGCCTCTGGCGGTTCTGAACGGCGACGTCGGGACGGACCCAGCGCGGCGCGGGCTCATCTTCTCCTGCCGAGGCGCTATCGATACTGGCAGCCGGCTGTCCTGTCGCCAGGTCATAATCTGGAGTCTTGCGCACGTTGTTCGCCACCATCCTGGTCGCCACCCTTCTCCTTGCCGCCTGTCATCGCGCCAGCTCTCAACTCGAACCGACGGCGGTCCCGGCCACTCGAACCGCTCCCCCTGACGCGCTGGCTCCGGCTACGCCAACCTCGGTGAGCGTCGCCACGGTCGGCGCGGTCCGAACGGCCAGCCCGCTCGTGGCCGTGCCCGCCAGACCGGGCCCCACCAGACCGGATGCAAGTCCCGCGCCCGCCTGCCGCTACGGAGCGGCGCGCAAGATCGCCTCTCTGCAGGAGCGCGCGGTCCAGGAAGCGTCTGGCCTGACCTACAGCCTGCGCAGTCCCACCCTCCTCTGGACACACAACGACTCCGGCAACAACCCGCGACTCTACGCCCTGGATGGTAGCGGGCAGCGGCTCGCCACGGTCCAGGTGGAGGGCGCCTCCAACGTGGACTGGGAGGATATCGGCATCGGCCCCGGTCGAAACGGCCAGCCGGCGCTCTACATCGCGGACACCGGCGACAACAACGAGAGCCGGCGGGAGGTGGCGATCTACCGCGTCGAGGAGCCCGTGCTCCCGAGAGAGCCGGGCTCTGGGATCATCCGTACCACTCCAGCCACGAAGCTGAGCTTCGCCTATCCAGACGGCCCACACAACGTCGAGACGCTGCTGGTCCACCCGGTGAGCGGCGAGATCGTGCTGCTGGTCAAAGACATCTCGGCCAAGGTCGGAGTTTACCGTCTGCCGACCCAGGCGGAGTCGGGCAAACGGCTGTTGGCAGAGCGCATCACCACGCTGGACTACTCCTCGTTCGGGCCGCTGGCAGGCGCGCCGACGGGAGGCGCCGTCTCACCCGATGGCCGCCGCGTCGCGGTCCGCACGTACGTCGCGCTGGTCGAATACGATCTACCCACTGGCGCGCCGCTCGCCAGCTTCTGGCAGCAGTCTGGACGAGTGTTCCCCCTGCACGACGGCAAACAGGGTGAGGGCATCAGTTACTCAGCCGACGGCAGGCACCTCTTGACGATCAGCGAGGGCTCGCCGGCCAATCTGTTTGAAGTGGACCCTGTCTGCTGAGGCGGTCCCGCGGACCGCGACACTGAGCCCCACGGAGAACCGCTCAGCCAGTCCTACGGGCCAGACGGAGCCACCACGTCTCGGCGCGGCCAGTTGGTGGAGGCGGCTCGCGACGCTCGAGGGGCAAGGCGAGCCGCTCCATCTGAAGCGCGAGCTGGCTGACCTCTTCGGGCTGCAGGCCGCAGGCCCGACGCCCGGCCGGCAATTCGGCCAGCGCCGGAACTCCTTCCGAAGGCCTCAGCGCGCCAGGCGCGACGACCTCCGCGGCGTCGAAGTCAGGGAAAGTGAATCGAACCGTCGGGCGAGGCAGCTCAAGCGTGCCCAGCAGATCGTCCAGAACCGCCTGGAGGCGGCCGTCGGAAGAGGCATGTGTCACGGTGCGCATACCGGCAGTCTAGCCCCGCCCGAGACCCCCAGGGCTCACGACCCCGTCACGGCTCGCTACCAGGTTCGTCTCAACCGGTGGCCCCGCTCACGCGAAGCCGCGTCATGACCGGCTCACGCACAGCCGCGAAGCCGCGAACCACCCTGTCATCCTGAGGCGCCCCCCTCTTGTCATCCTGACTTGAGTTTAGACAAGCCGGGGTTGGGAGGGACTGGGAGCGGCGGAAAGGGGGGCGTGGCGCGAAGCGTGCGCCAAGCCGGGATATGAAGACGACCCCCGCTCACCACACGCTGCAGACCTTTCGGCAGAAGCTGTACCAGACCCTGTGCCACCGGCGCGACGCGCTGTTCGAGCTGCTGGAGGCGGTGCTGGTCGCGCCGGTGCGGAGCACCCTGGCGCGGCTGAGCCTGACGCCGGTCTTCCGACGCCACGTCCGCGGCCTCGAACGCCTCGGCTACAAGGTCTCGCTGGAGCCGCGGGTTGCCTGATCTCGTCCCACCCCATTTTCATACCGGCGAAGGATCACGCAGTTGCATACTCCCGTCTCGGAGGCACCCAATCCACGCCCCGTAGGGTGGGCTTCGCCCACCACCTCCGGGTAGACGACAAGCGGGCATGGTGGGCAGAGCCCACCCTACGACGCGTTGGTTGGTCTGGCTCCGTTCGCCGGTCTCCTACTGCATGATCCTTCGCTGGCGCTCAGGATGACAAGAGGGGGCGCATCAGGATGACAGGGGGCGTTCAATCCGCTTTCGCGGCTTCGCGTGAGCCCGCATCTCCGGTCGCACGATTGCCAGGTCATTCAGAGACCGTTCTGAATGTTCTCCGGCCGATGGCCAGCCTCGACGCGGCGAATGTTCTCCATCGCCTCGGCGATGGTCCGCTCCAGGGCATCCCAGGTGCCGGCGGCAACGTGGGAGGTCACCACGACGTTCTCCATCTTCAACAGAGGGCTGCGAGGATCCACTGGTTCCAGACCCAGCACGTCGAGGCCGGCGCCGGCGATCTGGCCAGTTCGCAGGGCGTGGATCAACGCCTTCTCATCTACCACTGGCCCCCGGGACGCGTTGATGAGCAGCGCGGTGGGCTTCATACGCTCCAGCTCCCGCGCGCCGATCAGGCCGCGGCTGCGCTCATCGAGAAAGACGTGCAGGGTCACGATGTCCGCCCATGAGAGCAGGTCCTCCTTCGGCAAACGTCGGATGCCGAGGTCGCGTTCCACATCGGGCGGGATCTCGGCGACATCGTGGTACGCCAGCTCGCACTCCCAGCCCTGGAGGCGCCGCGCCACCTTCCGCCCGATCGTGCCGAGGCCGATGATGCCAATCTTCTTGCCGTTGATCTCCCAGGAATCGCGGCGATACTTGAAATTCGGCCACAAGCCTTCCCGCACATCCGCGACGATCCAGGGGAAACGGCGGTGTACAGCCATCATCAGGAGGATCGTGTACTCCGCGACGGAGGTCGTGTTGGCGCCACCGGTATTGCAGACCGGGACGCCGCGCGCCCGAGCGCCCTCCCGGTCGATGTTGTCGGTCCCCTGTCCCACCTTCTGAATGAGCCGAGCTCGCGGCGCCGCGGCCAGCATCTCCGCGTCAACACCGCCCTGCCAGACCAGCAGATAATCGGCCTCGCGGGCGAGCGCCAGTTGCCCCTCGCGGGAGCGCGAACCCGCCGCGATGAACTCCAGCCCGGAGGGAACGTAGGCGCGCAGGCGCTCTAGCGCCTCAGGCGCGACAGTATCGAGGAAGAGAATGGTGGGCACGTGAGCCAACCTCAGGCGAGATGGCAGGCATTCTATGCCATTCCCAGGCACCGATCGGCCTCAACGGCGGTTTAGCGCTTCGCTCAGCAGCTCTTCAAGCTCGCCAGTATCAAACGGCTTCGGTAGAAGCCAGGCCGCCGGATCCGGGTGGTCTCGCAAACGGCCGGCGGCCGCCTCGGCCCAGGCCGTACAGACAATCACCGGCAACCGCTGCGTCTGTTCCCTGGCGCGGAGCCACGCCAGGATGTCCCAGCCGCTCACCTCCGGCATGACGATGTCGAGGATCACCGCATGCGGCTGGCTTTCTTCGATCATGGCCGTGGCTCGCGAGGCAACCAGGCAGACACTCACGTCGTAGCCGCGAGTCACGAGGACCTCGCGGAAGAGGTCGACCATTGAGGGCGTATCGTCGATAACGAGAATCGTTGGCATCTTGATCTCGGGATCCTTGCCCGTGCACAACACGTACGCGCGGCGCCCGCCAACCGGTGCCATCAACACGTCCGTTTGGCGAGGGAGAGTCACGGACCTGACCACATCCCGGGACCGTCTGGCGCGCCGCCGACGGATAGTAACGCGCAGGTCGTGACTCCGCACAGTGCGCCGAAAAAAGCGTGGGTCCCGCGGCGGCGCCAGCCAACGGTCGAGACGAAGCAGCGGGCCGTTCGCAAAGAGGCGGAGAGATGTCGCGGTTACTTGCAGACTGCCGAACTTGAGCGTACAGTGGAGGCTGGGCAGCGCGCATCAGCGCGTGGTCCCTCCCTGCTGGGCTCGGGGCGGGGCGCTCGAGCAGAGACCCCAGGTCGCCGTTCCCGCGCGACGCCTCCAGCCCGATCCACTCAGTCGGCGAGCGCCCCGTCTGCGTCCGTTGCCGCCTGCCAGGGAGCATCGGGATTCCCCCCGTTGCACCAGCGTTGCTGCTCATGGGAAACTCGCGCTATCTCGATGGATGTACCGGTCCGCGCCGTCAGGGCGGCGTCGAAGCTCCCGGGGCAACCTACCGGTACCAGTGGCCTCAGATCGCCGAAGGGTGGACCCAACCTCTACATGGATCGAAGAGACTCCTTCGAACAGGAAGCACTCCCGCACCTGGACGCCCTCTATCGGACAGCGCTGCGCATGACCCGCAACCCCCAGGACGCAGAGGATCTTGTCCAGGAGACGTACCTTCGGGCGTACCGGTTCTTCGACCGGTTCCAGCCCGGGACGAACCTGCGCGCCTGGCTGTTCAAGATCCTGACGAACAACTACATCAACACGTACCGAAAGGCGAGCCAGGAGCCGCGGGTTGCTTCGCTGGAGGACCAGGAGGAGTTCTCGCTCTACGCGCTGTTGTCCCGACAGGGAGCGCTGGGCGGAGTCACCGTCGAGGACCAGGTGCTGGATGCGTTTGCCGAGGACGACATTCTCGCGGCGATCGACAACCTCCCGGACGCCTTCCGCATGACGGTGTTGTTGGCTGACGTCGAGGGATTCTCTTATAAGGAGATAGCGGAGATCACCGACGTCAGTATCGGCACAGTGATGTCACGGTTGTTCCGGGGACGTCGGCTCCTTCAGAAAGCGCTCTGGGAACGGGCGCGGGCGGCAGGGATCGTACATGCTTAGAGCTGGTGGCCTTTCTTCTCCGAGCGCCGGGCCGTGCTGGCCCGGCAATGCTCACCACAGACCCGCGTCAACGCTCGCGGAACGACTCGAGCGGAGCAGGGAACGGCCAGACCGGCTCTCAGGGAGGGAGCGGTGCCCCGACCGGGGATTGGACGTGGTGTCGACCGATGAACTGTAACGACACCATGGAGCGGCTCCAGACCTATCTGGACCGAGAGCTCACCGACACAGAGGTCGGCGAAGTCAAGATTCACCTGGACCGCTGCCCGCCTTGTCTGGATCACTACAAGTTCGAAGAGAAGTTCCGCCGGCTTGTACGCGTCAACGCCGGCAAGAACCGGGCGCCGGCTGGTCTCCGCGAAGTTATCCTGCGCCGCTGCCAGTCGCAGGGTGACTGGCAGATCGAGAGCTGAGCTCCAGCCGCGAGCGCTAGCGCGGCGCCCTGGGACGCTAGGTTCCGCTGTCCGCCGCGCCGCGGGCCGCGGCGACACCTGGGTCGCCCGAGGCGTTCTTGCGACTCCGCGCAGAGAGGAACACCAGCGCCCAGACGGCGGCTGCCCCCACGACGAACGACATCAGCTGCGCTTGCGAGAGGCCGGCGGCGAAGATAGTGTCCACCCGGAAGAACTGCACGAAGAACCGTGCAAACGAGTATGCCGCGCTAAAGAGCCAGAACACCATGCTGGAGCGCGGCATGCGTCCGAAGACGCCGACCAGAACACCCAGGATCAGCAGGTCCAGCAGCATCTCGTACGTCACCGCCGAGTGGACCGCCACGCCCGGCTCCCCGAGGGTGTTCGGGTGGGTGTAGCTGACCGAGAACGGCAGGCCAGCCGCGGGTGTGCCGTGGTGCTCCCCGTTGATGATGTCCCCGATACGGCCGATAGCCATGCCGAGCAGGAGGCAGGGCGCCCCTACGTCCAGCAGCCTGGCAACGCTGAAGCCGCGACGCCAGGCGTAGATCGCTCCCACGAGAGGCCCGCCCAGCACGGTGCCGAAGATGGCCAGGCCGCCCTCGTTGATCATGACGATCTTCATCGGGTCGCGGACGTAGAAATCCCACTGGTCCACCACATGCATCAGACGCGCGCCGATGATGCCGCCGATGACGGCCCAGAGGGCGACCGAGGTGATGTCCTCTTCCGAGAAGCCGAGCAGCGCCCCAAGACGCACGGCGAGCATGATCCCGGCCAGCACGCCGACGGCTGTGAAGAAGCCGTGCCAGGTGATAACGAAAGGACCGCCCTGAAACAGGACGGGGTCGATGTTGATCTCGATCATTCGGATGCTCTGGCGCGGCGCTCAGGCCGGCCCGCGGCGCCCCTCTCGGTAGGTGGGCACAGTATAGCCGGCGCACGCGGGTCTGGACGATTCCTGCCGCGCCAGAGGCGGTTCTCCGCCGGGCTCAGTTCGGCGCGGCGGCCATCCCAGGAGCGTTCGCCAACGCGAGCTGATATTCCCCGCACGACGGCCCAAAGACCTCGTGCTCCAGTTGACCGTTTTCGGCGAGCCAGCGGAAGAACAACAGGCGGTGAAGGGACGCCTCCCGAGCATCCTGGCGGAACATCTGAAGCTCACTATCGTAGCGGGAGCTTTTCTCGGACATCACGGCCTCCCTTCGCGGTGCCTTCTACCTTTCTAACACATTTCTCGCTCGAGCATCTCCGGTCATTCATCCCAACCGGACACATGCTAGAACGCTCCGCGGGCAACACAAGTGCCGCCCGTGCGCGGCCGCAGTCCGCGTGCCCCGCGGTGAGATCGCGGCCGGATGGCACGCCCTTTGCTCGTACCGCGTCGAACCGTCGAGGCCGGATGCGGCTTCGCGGAGGTCCAGGAGCGTCACACCTCTGTGATACCCTGGGCACGGCAGTGACTCCGAAGCGGGGACCGCGTCAGCGCAGCCGTATAATCTCTGGTAACTGAGTCCACGGCGCGCAGACCGCGGAGGCTCGTCGCCAGAGCCTGGCTGGAAGGACGTTTGGGATGCCTCAGGGGTTCGAAGAGATCATCGCCCAGGTGGAGCGGATCCTCCGCGTTGGGATCACGGTCATTGCCGCCTACCTGGTCGCGCTCTGGATCGCCAGCATCTGGTGGGCCTTTCGTGACATCCGCGCCAGAACCACCGACGTCTTTCTCCAGATCGCGGCAACGCTCCTGGTGGCGGTCTTCAGTTTCGCTGGCCTGGTCATCTACCTGATCCTGCGTCCACCGAAAACGCTGGCCCAGCTCTATGAAGAGTCCCTGGAGGAGGAAGCGTTTCTCCAGGGCTTCCGGGTGAACTCTGCCTGCCCGGTCTGCAAGCTTCGAACTGAGCCCGACTTCGTCTTCTGTCCCTGGTGCCAGACGCGGCTCAAGCGGCTGTGCCTGCGCTGCGAGCAGCCCATGACGCTGCGCTGGAAGATGTGTCCTTACTGTGGGCTCACCGTGACTGCGCGGCCGCCCCAGAGCGTGGAGGCGACAACCTCGCCCCCGGGCGGGGAGCTTACGGGCGCCGAGGCCGGTCTCAACGGGCATGGCTCAGCGGTGGCGGCCGCGGCGCCGTCAACGCGTGACGATACCTATCCTGCCATCCTGGACAGCGACCTCACGCGAGACGGCCGGCTGCCGAGCCACACCACGGACGAGCGTCCCGTCTCACCGCCTGTCCGCGACGCGCGCCGCGACGCGGCGACTCGCCGCGTGCATGCGGAGCCCCCGCCGACCGACGATACCCTGCAACTGTGAACTCGGCCGGGTGCGAGCGCCAATCCGTGACGCCCGCGGACCGCCGACTATGCGACGAGCGCCTGCTGACTCTGCCGATCGAAGACGTGCAGCTTCTCGGTGTCGAACACCACTTCCGTCTCCTGGCCCGGCTTGACGCCAACGTGGGCATCCATGCGCGCGGTCAGCTCGTGGCCGTTGGAGCTGAGATAGGCGAACACCTCTGAGCCGAGCGGCTCGACGACCGAGACCCGCAGCGTGGCTCTCGAGCCGGGCCCGGCGTCGCGAACCTCGGACCGATCATGGATATGTTCGGGCCGCATTCCGAACACCACGTCTCGGCCGACGAACGGCTTGAGCGACAGCTTCCGGCTGTCGGGGATCGTGAGCCGCAGCGACCCGGCGTCCGCGTACAGCTCGTCTTCGCCGTTCGCAACCAGCCGACCATCGAAAAAGTTCATGGCGGGACTGCCGATGAAGCCGGCGACGAACATGTTGACCGGTTGGTCGTAGATCGTCTGCGGCGTCGCGAGCTGCTGAAGGAGACCATCGCGCATGACGGCGATGCGGCTGCCCATCGTCATCGCTTCGACCTGATCGTGCGTGACGTAGATGACCGTCGTCTGGAGACGCTGGTGGAGCTTGATCAGCTCGGCTCGCGTCTGCACCCGCAGCTTCGCATCAAGGTTGGAGAGCGGCTCGTCCATCAGGAAGACCTGTGGTTCCCGGACGATCGCCCGCCCGAGCGCCACGCGCTGCCGCTGGCCGCCGGAGAGCTGCTTCGGCTTGCGCTGGAGCAGATCCTGCAGACCGAGGATTTCGGCTGTCTCCTTGACCCGCCGATCGATCTCCATCTTCGGCATCTTCCGGAGTTTCAGGCCGAACGCCATGTTGCCATAGACCGTCATGTGAGGATACAGGGCATAGCTCTGGAAGACCATGGCGATGTCGCGGTTCTTCGGCGCGACGTCGTTGATTCGGCGCTCCCCGATGAAGATGTCGCCCTCGCTGATCTCCTCAAGCCCAGCAACCAGACGCAGAGCCGTTGTCTTGCCACAGCCAGAGGGCCCCACCAGGACCAGGAACTCCTTGTCCTGGATCTGAATCGACAGATCGTTGACCGCGGTAACCTCGCCAAAGCGCTTGTACACCCGGTCTAGCACCACACCCGCCATCACGGCCTCCCGCGACGTATCAGACGCTGAATTGCGCTAGCATAGCACGGCGCTCCCGTGGCCACTACCAATCCTCGGCGGTCGGATGCGCCCCAGAGTCGTTGCAGACCGCCCGCCGACCGGTAGTGGGCGCAGCAAGCAGCGCCCACAGGCGCCGATGTAGTGGTTCTGCGATGTTGCAAGGGCGCGGCAAGCAGCGCCCCTGCAACGGCCGTGTCAACGCACGTCCGGCGCATCCTCACCGTCCGGAGCAGGCCGCTCGAGCCCTTCGCTCAGGACGAGCGCCCGGGCTCTCCCGCGCAGGTTCGCCGGAGGCGCGCTTCGACCAGATCCAGGAGCGCGCTCGAATCGCCATCGGCGTTGAGCAGGAGGTGAGGACGTGAGATCGGCTCGAAAGGACCGAGGGCGAGGTACACCTCCCAGGTCGCGTCGGACTGGTCCCCCGGGTCGCGGCTGCGCTGGCGCTGCTCGAGGTGGCGACGAGCCGACTCCGGCGACGTGGCCAGTGCCACGATCGCACTCTCCGCGCCGGCCTGCTCCGCCAACACGCAGGTCGGCTCCCGTTGGCGCTCCTTCAGGTTGGTGGCGTCGTAGATGACGGTCTCGCCTCTCGCGAGGGCGGCACTCAGCAAACGGCGACACTCGGCGTAGACCGCCTCACCCTCTGCCACGCTGTAGACTGGCTTGGCGAAGAGCTCGTGGCGGACGACGTCGCTCTGGACCATGCTCGCCCCCAGCCGCTCGGCCAGCCGGTAGCCGAGCCGCGTCTTGCCGGTGCCCGGCCGCCCAACGAGCAGGACCAGGCAGGGGCGTGGAGGC
>JADZDV010000417.1 GCA_020850915.1 Chloroflexota bacterium
AGCGACAGGCTAAGTGAGAGCGGATCGCGCCAGATCTCGCGAAGCTCTTTGCCGATGATCGCGCCGACGATGCGTCTCATCGGACCGACCCCTCTCGGCTGAGCAGCATGGCGAACGCGTCCTCCAGTGTTGGCTCGGTCGGCGTGATGCGAATCGAGCGGTCCTTGGAGGCGAGAGCGGTCGCGAGTCGTTCGGCGGCAGTGCTCCCATCCAGGGCGACCCGGACCGTGCTGCCATAGAGCGTGGCCCACGTCACTTCGGACCGACCCGACAGCGCCTCGAGGACACGCACCGGGCTCGAGCTCTCGACGGCGTAGAGTCCGCCGACGCCGCTCGTGGCTGTGGCCTTCAGCTCGGCCGGGCTGCCGAGCGCGATCAGGCGCCCCGCGTCGAGGACGCCGATGCGATCGCAACGCTCGGCCTCGTCCAGATAGTGGGTAGTCACCAGCACCGTCGTGCCGGCCCTCGCGACGGCGTAGATCAGGTCCCAGAAGCGGCGCCGCGCGATCGGGTCGACGCCCGAGGTCGGCTCGTCGAGGAAGACCACTGCCGGCGCGTGGAGCAGGGCCACGGCCAGGGCGAGCCGCTGGCGGTGCCCGCTCGCGAGCAGACCGGTCCGCGTGCGCTCCTGCCCGCTCAGGCCGGCCAGGCAGAGCGCCCAGGCCTTCCGTTTCTCCAGGTGAGGACCACTGAGGCCATAGACGCCGCCGAAGAAGTCAAGATTCTCGGCTACGATCAAATCGAGGTAGAGCGAGAAGTGCTGCGACATGTACCCCACGTCTCGCCGGAACCGGGCACCCGTGCTGGCGACGTCGTGACCGGCCACTCGGGCCTCGCCGGCGCTCGGCGGCAGCAGCCCGGTCAGCATCCGAATCAGCGTCGACTTGCCGGAGCCGTTCGGGCCGAGCAGGCCGAAGATCTCTCCTGGCCGAATCTCCAGACTTACGCTATCCACGGCTGTGTATGTCCCGAAGCGGCGAGTTAGGCGATCGACAGTGATGCCTCCGGCCGCGGTTGGATGATGGACCGCCGCATCGGCGAACGCTTCCACCATTTCAGCCGGCGTGTTGGTCACACTGCCGATCCGCGCTACGAACACGTCCTCTAGTGTCGGCACCAACCGTCCCGCCTGTACCTCGGGCATGCCGGCATCGCGGAGCACCTCGGATGGGCTGAGCGCGACATCTGCCGGCACGGCCACACGCAGATCACGGCGGACCAGGTAAGTCCGACTGGCGCCGTAGCGGTCGGCGAGCAGCTGCCGGGCGCGCTCTATTGGCTCGACCCGCAGCTCCCACAGCGCGTTCGTGGAGTCTTGCCGTAGCTCGGCCGACGAGCCGAGCGCGAGGACGCGCCCCTCATGGAGCAGGAGTGCCCGCTGGCAGCGCTCGGCCTCGTCCAGGTACGGAGTTGTCACAACGATGGTCATCCGCTCGGCCAGGAAGCGATCCAGCAGGCGCCAGAGCTCCTGGCGGGAGAGCGGGTCCACGCCGAGTGTCGGCTCGTCGAGCAGTAGCACGCGGGGCCGATGAATCAGCACGCAGCAGAGCGCTAGCTTCTTCTGCATCCCGCCCGACAGTCGGCCGGCTCGCCGATCGAGGGCGCCGTCGAGCCGACTGAAGCGCAGCAGCTCGGCCGTTCGGCGCTCGCGCTCCTCGCCGACCACACCGTACAGCGCCGCAAAGAAGGCCAGATTCTCGGCAACCGTCAGGCTCTCATAGAGCGTGAACCCCTCGGACATGTAACCGATCCGTTCGCCGAGCGCCGTGCCGGCTGTCCGCACGTCCAGTCCCCCGACGGCGGCCGTCCCGGCGGTTGGCTCGAGCAGGCCGGCCAGGAGCTGGACCAGTGTGGTCTTACCGGCGCCGTCCGGCCCCACGACGGCCAACATCTCGCCGGGCGCCAGCTCGAAGGAGACGTCCGTGAGTGCGGTCTTCGCACCGAACCGCTTTTCCAAGCTGGTCGCCTGGACCCCTTCGGACGCCGGCTTGGCCGGTGTCCGGGACGTGGGCGAGCGATGGAAAGACAGCCACTGCGACGAGCCGTCCGGCCGTGTTGCTGCGGTAGTGGCGATCGTCGATCCGTTCATGAGATTCACCCACTACCAGTGTTCGTCCGGATGGGCGGATCAGATAGCGGGGCGTCACTCAATCTGGACTGAGTGAAAACCCTCAGACGGATCGCGTCGTGCCCTTACAGGCGGTCAAGCGGCACGAGTTGGAGCTGGTCCTGGAAGGTGCGGAGCCGCTGTTCGAGCCAGTGGACCCGTCGGCACTGGACTGCGACCAGGACGCGCCGACCGGGGTCGCGCCGCACAGCAGACAGCAGGCGCTCGAGAATCTCGGTGTTGCTCCGCTCCCACGCCGACCGGCTTGCGGTCGTGCTCGCCATCGTTTCTATGGAGCACACGAGTCCGCAGGTGTGTTTGAAGAGGGGCGAGCTGGTGGCTTCGGGACCCTCGAGGCGACGCTGCACGGCTGCCAGGAGACGGTCGAGGACCGTCAAGAGACCCGCACGCAGCCCGGCCAGGAGTCCGTCCTCGGGAGCAGCAAACGTGTGGGTCGCGACTCCGCCAAGCGGAATCACGACCGCATTCGTTCGGCGCGAGGCTGGTACCAGCGCTTCGCGCACCTCCAGAGGCGAATCATCCAGGTCCCCGCTTGCCCAGGCATCCGGATCAGCTTCGACGCCGAGCAGATCCGGCTCGAGCTCCTCGACTGCGCGCCGCAGGCGGGGCAGATCGTAGCGCAGCGGCCCGGCATGCAGCGGGCCGATCGTCCCGATCAGCGCTAGTCGTGTGCGGACGGCCGTTTCGGTCGACGCCTGGACGCTGGTCAACATGGTCGGGTGCCTTCACCTTCAGTAGAGCCCATCTGTACGTCGACAACCATCGTTGGACCACCCATCGTCGCGTGAGTGAAAACCCCTACTCGGTGTTGGTCCAGCCGCGCTGCATCGCTATGACAGCCGCCTCCGTGCGGGAGCGCACGCCGAGCTTGGCGTAGGTGCTCGCCAGATGGTTCTCGACTGTGCGCACACTGAGGAACAGGCGCTGGCCGATCTCCTTGTTGCTGAGCCCCTCTGTGACCAGTTGAAGGATCTCGTGCTCGCGAGCGCTGAGCGGGCTCGTCGACGACTTCGAGTTCGGCCCCTGGCCAGACAGTTGTGAGATGAGTGCGCGCGTCAGGCCAGGAGCAAGCACCACGTCTCCGTGCGCGACCTGTCGCAACGCGGCCGCAAGCTCCTCAGGCGAGGTGTCCATGGAGAGGCACCCGGCGAGGCCCGCCTGGAGTCCCGATATGGTCCGCTCAGCTATCCAGGCGGGTGCCAGCGCCAGCACCGGGACGTCAGGGCACCGAGCGTGGAAGGTCGGTAGACGCTGAAGCTCGTCCGGATCCGGACTGACCAGCAGCAGAATCTGCTGTGCGCTGCCGTCGCGAAACCCGCCGACTTCGCCTAGGCCACCCTCGTGTCGACCGGCGTCGATCCCGGGCAGACCCGCCAGGAGCGCGACAAACGCATCCGCGAGCAGCCGTAGGGGCCTATCCGCGGATACGCTAATGTGCAGAACCGGGCGTCGGGCAAGCGGTGCCGACGCGGCGCCGGACCGGGCCGCGGTGCTCCTCGAGAAATCTTCGGGCGCCATGCTCGCCGTGCTCATCGACGGTCCTACGGCCTCTGGAAAACCGGATCGAACCGGTAACTCGACTGGATGGCCAACTCTGATAGCTGGCGCCGAGTACTCACCTGACGACGCCGCTTGGCGCGGCTCAGCCGGAGCGCTGGCCGATTCCTCTCACCGATAGCCCATACTCTGACGCAGGCGGTCGGCGTAGTCGATCATCGACTGGCCGTTTTGCTCGAGGTAGCCACCCACCTGCTTCGTAGTCGCGGCGGTCTGGCGCAAATCGGCTGCGGCCTGCCCATCCAGTCCGTGTCGGGTGATCATCAGCTCGACGTCTTCTGCCATGTTCCGACCGTGATCGGCCATGTTCCGGCCCTCGGCTCGCATCGCCAGGCCGTTCCAGCGGAGTGCCTGCAGATCTACCTCACGCGCTCGGCTCGGGTCGTGGAGCATTTGCCGCGCCGTCCGAATCAGCTCGCCCCAGCTTCCTTGCGCTCCCAGCTCGCTCGGCGAGGCGACGAGGCTGCCAGGGGAGGTCGGGTTCATGCTCATCCACTGCCCGCCCCGCACGAGCGCCTGGCCGTCGCTCAGCCAGTGCTCTCCACGAGCGATCAAGTCCTGATCCCCCGTCCTTTGACCCTCGGCCAGCATCGCCTGGGCGTGAAGCTGCATGACGTTGCCAGCGCCCTGCATCGCCTGAGCGCTCTGGTTCATCGAGACCAGGCGTGGCGCCTCGGCGGCGCTTGTGGGACGGGCCGGCCTCGTAACCGTACCGAAGGTAACAACTGCCAGCGCGACGACAATCGCGAGTCCGATGCTTAACCTGCGCATCGCACGTACCTCCTCCCTGACACCCGTCATAACCGACGCGGTCGGGGCGCCCATCAGCCATCGGCTCAAAGGCGCTCTGCTCCCACGAGAGCCCCAGTGCCGCCCTTCGTCATGAGCATCGCAGCCCAGGCTGAGGCGAACCTGAGGGCAAGCTGACGATCAGATGAGGAGATCGACAGCGGTCGTCAGTCGGTCAATCAATGACCACCCGAAGTCTGGTCTGACACGCGCCGATCTGTTGACAGGTTTGATCCCTCGCACCGGCGTCGTGATTCGCTAGGCGCAGCAGGCCCGCCTATGCCAGCGCTGGAGCTGCCAGAGCA
>JADZDV010000418.1 GCA_020850915.1 Chloroflexota bacterium
CCGGCGGACGGAGCCGGACCAGCCTCGTGAGAGTCCGGTCAGGGGCGGGGGCCGGCTGACTCCGGGAGAGCCATCCGCCACTGGGTGATCCTTCGCCCGGGCTCAGACTGGCATGAGGGGCGCGGTTTCCATGACAAACCTGGTCAGGAGACGTCCTCGACGATGGGTGTCATCGTCGATCTCCGGCGGCACGGCCACCTTCCCTCCCTCAAGATCACACCTGCCTTCAGGACGACACTTGTCTTGAAGGCTGACGCTCGTCTCTACAGGCGACGGAATCGACGCAGGTCCAACCAGGCGCCAGCCGGCTGGAGCTGGCCGGCCAGGCTTGTGCCAGGGGTGGGGAGCGCTTGAGAGGCCTTGACCACGCTTTCGGCCATGCGTGGCGAAGTCGTGCGATAACATGGGGCATTGGTTTTCGTGCTGCCACCGCTAAAGCTTGTCGAGCGCCGCGGAGCCGTTTGAAGATCCTCATCGCGACCGGCACGTTCCACCCCGAGATAGGCGGGCCGCCGACGTACCTGTACGCGCTGTGCCGGTCGCTCGTCGAGCGGGGCCACCGCGTTGGGGTCGTCACCTACGGTCAGCGCGGGGGAGAGTACCCGTATCCGGTGTGGCGCGTGCGTCGCGAGCAGCCGACTCCCCTCCGGCTAGCTCGCTTTGCGCTGGAGGTCGTCCGCCGTGGGGCGCGGGCCGACGTCATGTACGTCAACGATTACGGCCTTCCGCCGGCGCTGGCAAACCTGTTCCTGCGGAAGCCGATGGCGATGAAGGTCGTGGGCGATTTTGCCTGGGAATATGCTGTGCGCCACGCCCTCATCCCAGGTTGCCTCAGCATCGACGAATTTCAGGCGCGGCGCTTCTCTCGGTCAGTGGAGCAGCTGCGGGCGATGCAGAGCTGGTACGTCTCGCGATCAGACGTGGTGGTTGTGCCAAGCGCGTACCTCGAGGGGATCGTCAGCCATTGGGGTGTCAGACCGGAGCGGCTCAGGGTGATCTACAACGCGCCGACGCCGGCGCCGCGGCGTTCTCGGGCAACGGCTCGCACGGAGCTGGGACTGACCGATGACACCTTCCTGGTGGCTGCGCTGGCCCGATTGACCGCCTGGAAGGGGATCGACCATCTGGTGGCGGCGGTGGGTCGCCTGGTCCCGGAGGCGCCGGCCCTCCGACTCGCGGTAGCGGGCGATGGTCCGGAGCGAGCAAAGCTTGAAGCGCTCGCCGCGCCGCTTGGCGACGCCGTGACGCTGCTTGGCGAGGTGGCGCGGGAGCAGGCCGTCGCGCTGATTCAGGCGGCCGACGTGGTGGCGCTCCCATCTTCCTACGAGGGCCTGTCGCACGTCCTCCTGGAGGCGATGGAGGCTGGGCGGGCGATCGTCACGACAGCGGTCGGGGGCAATCGCGAGCTGATCCGGGACGGCGAGAACGGCCTGCTGATCTCCTACGGCGATGTCGCTGGCCTGAGCCTGGCGCTGCGACGGCTCATGTCCGAGCCGGGCCTGGCGGAGCGCCTGGCGGCCGCTGCAGCAGCGGAGGCCGCCGAGCGGTCTTGGGAGCGCCTCGTCGATCGCACCGTCGGCGTCCTCGAATCGATCGTGAAGCGACCGTCGGCGTGAGAGTGCTCGCCATCACGCCGATGGTGGACCCCGCCGACGATCTGTTCGGCTTCGTCCACACGTGGATGAGCCGACTGGCGGTGCGCGTGGAGCGGCTCCATGTCCTGCAGTTGTGGGACCGATCGAGCGCCCTCCCGTCAAATACGACCGTTTACACCATGGGCAAGGACGGCGGAGCATCGAGACCCGAGCAGCTCGCGCGGTTCGCTCGGGTCGTCGGCAGCCTCTGCCTGGGGCGACAGGTAGACGCCGTGCTGACCCATATGGGACCGATCTTCGCCGTCTGCGCCGCGCCGTTTGCACGAGCCGCTGGGGTACCGCTCGTCCTCTGGTACGCTCACGGCGCGGTGAGTCCAACGCTCCGCCTGGCGCATGCGCTGGTGGACCGGGTCGGAACCTCCACACCAGCCGGCTTCCGCCTCCCCAGCACCAAGGTGACGTGGACCGGACAGGGGATCGACACAGATCGCTTTGCGCCGCCCGAGATCGAGCCGCGAGATGGTCCGATCGTGAGCATCGGCCGGATCTCCCCGGTCAAGGGGTACGAGACGCTGCTGGAAGCGGCAAGCCTGCTCCGGAGGCGCGGCGTCGCGGCAACGCCGCGGATCGTGGGCGGAGCCCGGGAGCCGGCCGAGCTGCGCTATCGCGATCGCCTGGTCTCATTGGTCCGCGACATCGGCCTGCCGGCTGAGACCATCCAGCCAGGCGTGCCGCACGCCGACGTGGCGCGCCTCTACCGAGGAGCGTCGCTGTTCGCGAGCTGCAGCCAGACCGGCAGCCTGGACAAGGCGGTGCTGGAGGCGCTGGCCACCGCGCGACTGGCAGTGACGTGCAATGCGGCGTTCGGCCCGTTTTTCGGTTCTGAACGAGACCGTCTTACCTTCCCAGCCGGCGATGCCGTCGCCCTGGCAGACCGCCTCGAGGCGCTGCTCTCGCTCGACTCGCGCCAGCGACGCCAGGAGGGCCTGCAATGGCGCGAGCGTGTGGTGGCCGAGCATGGCGTGGACCACCTGGCGGACGAACTGGTGAAGCTGTTGCAGGCTGGAGGTCGACCGACTCACCAGGCTGGCCGCGCGGCGAGCAGAGGCGGAGCAGGATGACAGACTGGCGCTTGCTGTACCTGGCCGGGTTCGACCTGCCGATGCCGCACGCGCGAGTCGTTCAGAGCCTCAACACGGCGCGAGCGCTCGCGGCGTTCGGCTGCCGCGTGACCGTGGCGGTGGGGCGAGCGCCGCGGCACGCACTCAGGAGCTGCCTGGCCGGCTACGGCGTAGCCCCTCATCCGAACCTGCGGATCCTCTCCCTGCCGACGCTACGGCTGCGACAGCTACCGATACGGGATTACCTCCATCCGCGCCTGGCAGCCTGGAACTGGAGCTACGGCCTGGCAGCGCTCGCGGCCTCGCGCCTGCTGCCGGCGGGGTGGGAGCCCAACCTGGTGCTGGCGCGTGACCCGCGCCTGGCGTGGCTGTTCCACCGCGCGCGAGCGGTTGGCGCTCCGCGGTACCTGTACGAGGTTCACGAGCTGTTTTCGACCCGAGCGCGCGAGCGAGACCCGGCGGCGCCGGCCTGGGCACCGCGCACGCGGCTCCCGCGGCTGCTCGGCCTGGAGAGAGGGGTGCTGCGGGGCGCGGCGGCGCTCCTGACCCTGACGTCCGTCTGCAAGGAGCTGGTCGTCAGCGAGTTCGGTGTGCCGGAGACACGAGTCGCCGTCGCGGCAGACGCGGTCGGCCATGTCCCGAACGACCTGCCGCCGCTGCCCAACTCCCACGAGGTGGTGTACGCGGGGCAGTTGTACCCGTGGAAGGGCGTAGGCACCCTGGTTCGGGCCGTGGCGACAGTGCCTGGAGCCACGCTGCGCATCGTCGGCGGTCTGCCGAACGAGCGGCACTACGAGCAGGCGCTGCGTGACACCGTCACGCAGTTGGGCTCGGGAGACCGGGTGACGTTTGCCGGGTTCGTGCCTCACCGGGACGTTCCCAGAGCGATTGCGAACGGCGCTGCTGCCGCGGTGCCGCTCCCGGAGACGCCGATGTCGCGGTACTTCACCTCGCCGCTCAAGGTCTTCGAATACATGGCCGCGGGGCTGCCGATCGTGGCGTCCGACCTGCCCGCCCTTCGCGACGTCCTCCACCACGAAGTGAACGCCCTGCTGGTGCCGCCAGACGATGTTGGCGCGCTCGGGCTGGCGATCGAGCGCCTGCTGCGCGACAGGGGACTCGCTGAGCGGCTGCGCGCTCAGGCGCTGGCTGACGTGAGACGGTACACGTGGGCGGCGCGCGCGGAGACGATCGTAGGCTTGCTCGACCGGGAGATTGGCGGGGCAGACCAGCGGCAGGATGGCGGCAGCGCGTGAGCGAGCGCACGAGCCAGGCGAGGCCAACGGCCGTTGACGGGACCGGATCGCGAAAGCGGCTGCTCTACATTGCAAACATTGACTTTCCAAGCGTCAGAGCGCGCTCGATCCAGGTTGTCCACACCTGCCACGCCCTGGCGACCCTCGGCTGGCGGGTCAGCCTGGTCGTCGGGCGGCGGGAAGCGCCGCCGCTGCGCCAGTACTTGGAGCGCTACGGCCTGGCCGACACGGCCGGGCTACGCCTCGTCGGCGTGCCGGCGCCGCGCGTGCCGGTCTCCGCGCCCCGTGCACTGCGAGTCCGCTACAGCAGGATCTGGGGGCTCGGCTTCACGGCCGGCGTCCTGGCGCGACTCCCCGGACTGGTCCTGAGCGAGCGGCCCAATCTGATCATGGTGCGTGACTATCGGATGGCCTGGACGCTGCTGGGTTTGTCTCACCTCCATCGCACGCCCCTGGTTTTCGAGGCGCACAACCTGCCGTCGCTCGAA
>JADZDV010000419.1 GCA_020850915.1 Chloroflexota bacterium
CCAGGGGCTCAGAGGAGCTGAAGGAGCGGGGCGTTGGCGTTCGTGCTGACTGAAGACCAGAGCCTGTTCCGCCGCACCGTGCGCGAGTTCGCGCAGCGGGAGATAGCGCCCGTCGCCGCGCACTATGACGAGACCGAGGAGTATCCCGAGCCCAGCATCCGCAAGATGGCCCAGCTTGGGCTGATGGGGCTCACCGTTCCGGAGGAGTACGGTGGGGGAGGCGGTGGCGCCGTCGAGTACGCCATCGCGATGGAGGAGATCGCTCGCGCCGACGCGGCACACTCGACCATTCTGACCGTGAACGTCTCGCTGGTGACCGAGCCGCTGAGCAAGTACGGCACTGACGTCCAGCGCGGCCGCTACTTGCCCCCGCTCTGCAACGGCACCATGGTCGGCGCGGACTGCCTTTCCGAGCCCGCCTCCGGCAGTGATGCCGCGAACATGGCGACGAAGGCAACGAAGCACGGCTCGATCTGGGTGCTGAGTGGGGTGAAGAACTTCATCACGAACGGCGGCGTGGCCGGGGTGTACATCGTCTACGCCAACACCGATCCCACGAAAGGCGCCCGGGGCGTCACGGCCTTTATCGTCGAGGCCGACCAGCCCGGTGTGCGCGCCGGCCACAGGGAGAAGAAGCTGGGTATTCGGGCCAGTCCCACCACCCAGATGTTCTTCGACCGCGTCGAGATCGAGGGGGACCGCGTGCTGGGCGAGGAGGACCAGGGCTTCCGGCTCGCCATGTCCACCCTGGACGGCGGGCGGATCGGTATCGCCGGCCAGGCGGTCGGCATCGGCGCCGCGGCGCTCGAAGCGGCGCGCCGGTATGCGAAGGAGCGCACGTCGTTCGGCCATCCGATCGCCGACTTCCAGGGGCTCCAGTGGACGCTCGCCGACATGGCGACCCGCCTCGAAGCCGCGCGGGTCCTGACCCTCCAGGCCGCCTGGCTCAAAGACCACCAGGAGCCGTACTCGCGGCAGGCGAGCATGGCCAAGCTGTTCGCCTCCGAGATGGCCATGTGGGTCACAACGAAGGCGGTCCAGATCCACGGCGGCTACGGCTACATGCGCGAGTCGGCCGTCCAGCGCTACGTCCGCGATGCGAAGATCACCGAGATCTACGAGGGCACCAGCGAGATCCAGCGGCTCGTCATATCGAGGCATCTCCTGAAGGATTGAGAGGGTTCGTCGAGCAGATGATCGAGCAGACCAGGGGTGAGAAGAGCCGTGGCCGGGCCGACGGGGCGCGAGGCCGGCGAGCCCGCGGGAGCGATGCGTTAGCCGGGCACGCCGACGGTGCCGGCTCGACGGCCGGGAAGGGCCGGTCCAGCACGTCGGCGCCGGACCTGACGTCGGCCGAGCGTGAGGCCGTCGCGCGCTGGGAGCGCGACTACGCCCGTTCGCCGCGGCGGGACACTCGCTTCATGACCACCTCCAGCCAGGAGATCGGCCCGCTTTACGATTGGACGAACACACCCCGTGGCCGCGAGATGCAAGACGTTGGTCTGCCCGGCCAGTACCCCTTCACCCGTGGCGTCCACGCCAGCGGCTACCGCGGCAAGCTCTGGACGATGCGCATGTTCGCTGGCTTCGGCTCCGCCGAGCAGACGAACGAGCGCTTCAAGTACCTCCTGGCAAACGGCCAGACAGGCCTCTCCACCGCCTTTGACATGCCGACCCTCTACGGCTACGACACCGATGACCCCGAGGCCATGGGCGAGTTCGGCACCTGTGGCGTCGCCGTCTCCTCCCTGGCTGACATGGAGCTGCTCTTCCAGGACATCCCGGTCGACAGGGTCTCCGTCTCGATGACGATCACCAGCCCGGCCGCGATGGTCTGGGCGATGTACCTTGTCAACGCCGAGAAACAAGGCATCCCCCTGGATCGCCTGTCGGGCACCACTCAGAAAGACATCCTGAAAGAGTACATCGCCCAGAACGAGTACATCTTCCCGCCCGAGCCGTCGATGCGCCTGGTCACCGACACTGTCGAGTTCGGCACGCGCCACGTCCCACGCTGGAACACGATCAGCATCAGCGGCTACCACATCCGCGAGGCTGGCGCGACGGCCGCCCAGGAGCTGGCCTTTACCCTGGCGGACGGCTTCGAGTACGTCCGCTGGGCGGTCGCGCGTGGGCTGGACGTGGACGAGTTCGCCCCCCGGCTCTCGTTCTTCTTCGACGCCCACAACGACTTCTTCGAGGAGATCGCCAAGCTGCGCGCCGCGCGGCGGGTCTGGGCGCGCGAGATGCGCGACACCTTCGGCGCGAAGGACGAGCGCTCCCTCTGGCTCCGCTTCCACACCCAGACCGCCGGCGTCAGCCTGACCGAGCAGCAGCCCGAGAACAACATCGTCCGCACCACCATTCAGGCGCTGGCCGGCGTCTTGGGCGGCACGCAGTCGCTCCACACCAACGCGCTGGACGAGGCGCTCTCCCTGCCAACTGACAAGGCCGCGCGGATCGCCCTGCGGACCCAGCAGGTCATCGCCTACGAGAGCGGCGTGACCAACACCATCGACCCGCTGGGCGGCAGCTACTTCGTCGAGGCGCTCACGGACGAGATGGAACGCCAGGCGCGCACCTATTTCCAGCGGATCGACGATCGCGGCGGCGTCATCCCGGCTCTGAAGGCCGGCTTCTTCCAGCGCGAGATCGCCGAGTCCGCCTACCGCTACCAGACCGAGATCGACCGCCACGAGCGGACCATCGTCGGCGTCAACGGCTTCCAGGTGGACGAGGAGCCGGCCGTACCGATCCATCATCTCGATCCCGAGAGCGAGAGCCAGCACCTCGCCCGTTTGGAGCGAGTGCGCCGGGAGCGGGACAACCAGCGCGTCGGCGAGACCCTGACGGCCCTCGGCGAGGCAGCCGCGAAGCCGACAGAGAACCTCATGCCGCATCTGATGCGCGCCGCCCGCGCTTACGCTACCCTGGGCGAGATGACAGACGTCCTCCGCGGCGTCTGGGGCATCTACAACGAGGTGCTGACGCTGTAGGCGGCCGCGCAACGCGTCAGCTTCTCGTGGGGCGGGAAAAGTCAAGGGGACATGACATCATGACCGGCAGGCTCGACGGCAAGTTGGCGCTCATAACGGGCGCCAGTCAGGGTCAGGGCGCGGCCGAGGCTCGGCTGTTTGCGCGGGAAGGCGCCCGGGTCTACCTCTGCGACATCCTGGACGAGGCGGGGCGCGCCCTGGCGCGAGAGATCGTCGAGGCGGGCGGACAGGCGATCTACCGTCATCTGGACGTCTCGGACGAGGTCGGCTGGCACGAGGTCGTCGACCATGTGCGCGAGACGGAGGGCCGTCTGGACGTACTCGTCAACAACGCCGGCGTTCCCTTTCGCTACGGTCTGATGGACACAAGACTGGCCGACTGGGAGCGGGTGATGCGGATCAACCTCACCGGGTCGTTCCTCGGCATCCAGACCGCGGCGCCGCTGATGCGGGAGGGTGGTGGAGGGTCGATCGTAAACACCTCCTCCATCACCGGCCTGGTGGGCACCTTCACCATAGCGTACGCGGTCAGCAAGTGGGGCGTGCGTGGTCTGACCAAGTGCGCCGCCATGGAGCTGGCCGACTGGGGCATTCGGGTGAACTCCATCCACCCCGGCTTGGTCGAGTCACCGATGGTCCAGAACTCGCCGGAGTTCCTGCGGGCCATGGCGGACACGACGCCCATGGGACGCGGCGCGACGTGCGAGGAGATCGCCACGCTGGTGCTGTTCCTGGCGAGCGACGAGTCCGCCTACATGACCGGCTCCGAAGTGGTCATCGACGGCGGCTTCGTGGCCGGGGCCGGCTATCGTCAGGTCGTCCGCGCCGTGCGAGCTAGCGCCGCCGGCGCCGAGTAGCCGCTCCTCGCCGCTGTGCGTTGCCGGGCCTCGCTGCACACGCGTGGTACCGTCCAACCGGGAGTGGAGCGATGCAGTACCGCGTGCTTGGACGAACGGAAGTCAGGGTGAGCCCCCTCTGCCCGAGGGCGGCGATCGGTTTCGTGCTCCAGCACCCAGCCGTCACCGCGGCGATTATCAGGCCGCGGACGTTGGAGCAGCTCGCGTCGCGGCTCGGCGGTTTGGACGCCTCGCTCGATGCGACGTGCTCGACGAGATCGACGAGATCGTGGCGCCCGGGACGAACGTCGTGGCGGCGGACCTTGGCTGGCAGATACCAGGCCTGGCGCCAGCCGCCCGCCGGCGATCGTTGGGGGTGGCCTGACGCTTCGCGAGGTGAAGTCCAGCGGTCTCTCCGGGCCGGTGCGCGAGCGTCTGAGGCCCGAGATCATCGTCGCGATCGTCTACGTGATGGCGCTGTTCATGAATCTCATGGACCAGACGATCGTCAACGTGGCACTGCCGACGCTTGCCCGCGAGTTCGACGTGCCGGTCCAGGCGACGGACGGCGTGGTGATCGGCTACCTCGTGAGTCTCGCCGTCTGGATCCCCGCCTCCGGCTGGGTGGGCGATCGGCTGGGGACCAAGCGGACGTTCCTCTCCGCGCTGGCCATCTTCGTGTTTGCCTCAGCGCTCCGCGGCCAGGCGCGTAGCCTGGCCGAGCTTGTGCTCTTCCGAGCGCTCCAGGGCGCCGGTGGGGGCATGATGACCCCCGTCGGCATGGCGATGCTGTTCCGGGCGTTCCCGCCGCGGCTGCGCTCTCGTGCTGCCCAGGTGTTGATCATCCCCACCGCGATCGCGCCATCGTGCGGCCCGGTCGTCGGCGGGTTGCTGGTGGACCAGCTCTCCTGGCGCTGGGCTTTCTACATCAATCTGCCGATCGGACTCCTCGCGATCCTGTTCGGCCTGGCTTTCCTGCGTGAGCATCGCGAGTCGGGCGCGGGACGGTTTGACCTCGCGGGCTTCCTTCTGGCCGGGACCGGTTTTCCGCTGGTGCTGTTCGGTCTTAGCCTAGTACTCCCTGGCTGAAGTCTTCCAGGGATTGCTGGTCGGGGTGAGCGTGGAGTAGCATAGCAGCCCTGGATTCTGAGCGGACGGACGGAGGCATGTCTGGACCACGCCCACCGGAAGCGAGCCTGTCGGCGCGGCAGCGGGCGATCCTCGAACGGCTGGGGCGCCGCGCGACCAGCACGCAGCAGCTCGCGCGGCGGGTGCGGGTCATCCTGGCCGCGGCGGAGGGCCTGAACAACGACCAGATCGCGCGGCAGTTGGGCCTGGATCGCGAGACCGTGCAGATCTGGCGGACCCGCTGGCTCGCGGCCGGGCCAGCGCTGGCCGCGGCCGAAGCGGACGACGGTGAGGCGGCGGACCTGACCGGGCGGATCGTCGCGGTGTTGGACGATGAGCCGCGGGCCGGTGCGCCCCCCACCTTCAGTGCCGAGCAGATCTGCCAGATTCTGGCGCTGGCCTGCGAGCCACCGGCGGCGTCGGAGCGGCCGGTCACCCACTGGACGCCGGCCGAACTGGCCGACGAAGCGGTCACACGGGGCCTCGTGCCGCGCATCTCCCCCCGGACGGTGGGGCGCTTCTTAAGAATGGGGCCGATCTCAAACCGCATCAGAGTGCCTACTGGCTGACCAACGACCGCCCGGCCGACCCGGCCGGGTTCGACGCGGCGGTGCCGACGGTGTGCGAGACCTACGCCGCGGCCCCGGCCCGCCTGGCAGCCGGCACCCACACCGTCAGCACCGATGAGAAGAGCGGCATCCAGGCGCTGGAGCGGAGCCACCCGGACCTGCCGATGCGGCCGGGGCAGATCGAGCGGCGCGAGTTCGAGTACGCCCGCCACGAAACCCAGTGTCTGATCGCCAACTTCGAAGTCGCCAGTGGCCAGGTCATCGCACCGACGGTCGGGCCAACCCGCACCGAAGTCGACTTCGCCGCCCACATCGCGCGGACGATCGCCCTCGACCCGAGCGCGGAGTGGATCTTTGTGGTCGACCAACTCAACACCCATCAGTCGGAAGCGCTGGTCCGCTTGGTCGCCACAGCATGCGGGCTCGACGCCGACCTTGGCGTCAAGGGCGAATCCGGCCTGCTGGCCTCGATGGCCACCCGCAAGGCGTTCCTGGAGGGCTCCACCCATCGTCTGCGCTTCGTGTACACGCCGGAACATAGCTCCTGGTTGAATCAGGTGGAAATCTGGTTCGGAACCCTGGCGCGGCGAGTGCTCCGGCGCGGCACCTTCACCTCCGTCGACGACCCGCGGGCCCGCCTCCTGGCCTTCGTCGCGTACTTCAACCGGACCCTGGCCAAGCCTTTCCAGTGGACCTACAAGCGTCGCCCCCTCACCGTATAAACCGACGGAACATCTCCGCCAGGGAGTACGAGTGCAATTCCAGGGTCGTTAGGCGGGAAGGATGCATACTTTCTGGTATGCGAGCTCCGATCTTTGTCCGTCCACTGACGGACGGCGAGCGAGCGCAGGTTGAGGCGGGCCTGCGCTCCTCGGATGC
>JADZDV010000420.1 GCA_020850915.1 Chloroflexota bacterium
GGGGCTGCGGATGCCGGCGCACCCGATTCCGCTGGCGATCATTCGGGAACTTGGCGAGCCTCTGCCGACAACCAGCGCCAATCTGTCCGGCCAGCCGAGCCCTCGCACGGCAGACGACGTGCTGGCGCAGCTTCGCGAGGGCTATCCGTTGCTGATCGACGGAGGCGCCTGTCCCGGGGGCGTGGACTCGACGGTGATCGACCTCACCGGGACTCGGCCGCGTCTGCTGCGGGCGGGCGGCCTCGCGCCGGAGCAGATCGAAGCGATTCTGGGCCCGGTGGAGCGGACCGCCTGAGAACATGAAGCCCCGAGCCGATGCGGCGCGGGGCTTCCGATGCTTGAGGCGGAACGGAGCCGTTACCTGGCCGGCGCGGCGGCCACCTGCTCGAGCGCCTGCCCGAGAAGATCGACCACGGCGTCCGCCTCCTCCTCGGTAATCGTGAGGGGCGGCATCAGGCGGATAAGGTCCGGATTCGTGACGTTCAAGAGCAGGCCGACACCCGTCGCCGCCTCCTGGACGGCAGCGGCGATGTCGCGGTCGAACTGCACAGCAATCAGCAGGCCCAGGCCGCGCACCTGCGTGATGGCGGGCGTGCGAGCCTGCAGCTCACGCAGACGGGCCATCAGGTGCTCTCCTACCCTCCTGACGTGGCCAGCGAGATCACGACGCAGCACTTCTCGCATCACCGCGAGGGCCACCGCGCAGCACAGCGGGTTGCCGCCGTACGTCGAACCGTGATCGCCGGGCTCGAACACCTCGTGCTCGTTCTTGACCAGGATGGCGCCGATCGGCACGCCGCCCCCGAGCCCCTTGGCCAGAGTCATCACGTCCGGCTCGATGCCCCACTGCTGGTGGCCCCAGAGCGTGCCCAGCCGGCAGACGCCGGTCTGCACCTCGTCGCAGATCAGGAGGAGGTTCTGCTCGTCACACCACTTCCGGACGGCCGGGAAGTAGTCTCTGGACGGGATGTTGACGCCGCCTTCGCCCTGGACCGGCTCGAGCATGATCGCGACCGTCCTGTCGGTCGTGGCTCGCCGGATCGCCTCGATGTCGTCGTAGGGAACCGTCACGAAGCCGGCCGGGAGCGGCTCGACGATCTTCTGGTAGGCCGGCTTGCCTGTCGCGGCGACCATCGCGAGCGTGCGGCCGTGGAAGGAGTGGTCCGCCGTGATGACCTCGTATGCGCCATTGCGGCGCAGCTTGCCCCACTTGCGGGCGAGCTTGACCGCTCCTTCATTCGCCTCGGCGCCGCTGTTCGAGAAGAACACCCGGTCAAGCGGCGAGTTGTCGGTCAGCAGCTTGGCCAGCTCGAGCTGAGGCACCGTGAAGAACTGGTTCGAGGTGTGGATGAGCGAGGCGGCTTGCTCCTGGAGCGCCTCGCACATGACTGGCGAGGCGTGTCCAAGGGTGTTCACCGCCCAGCCGCCGACCATGTCGTAGTAGGCCTTGCCGGTGTCGTCCCAGACGCGCACGCCCTCGCCGCGCACGACCACGATCGGCGTGCGCTTGGCGACGTGCATGTAGACTTCGGACTCGAGCTCGATCCATCTGTTCCGCGTATCTGCCACAGGAATCCTCCTTCTCCCGTCTGTCGTCCTACCCGGCAACCATCATCGTCCCAATGCCCACGTCGGTGAGCAGCTCCTCGACGAGTGCGTGTGGCGTGCGGCCGTCCAGGATATGGACTCGCGGCACCGTCTCCAGGGCCCGCAGGCAGGCTTCGACTTTCGGGATCATGCCACCGCTGATCGTGCCGTCCTCGATCATCCATCTGACGCGCTGCTCGCTGATCTCGCGAATGAGCTGCTGGTCGGCGTCGAGCACGCCCGGGACGTCCGTGAAGAGGACGAGCTTCTCGGCCGACAGCGCGCGGGCGAGGTCGCCGGCCACGGAGTCGGCGTTGATGTTGAGCGGTTCGCCGTTCGGGCCGGAGGCAACCGGTGCCATGACGCCGATGTAGCCGCGCTCGATGAGCAGCTCCAGCGGCGCGAGATCGAAGTCTTCCACTTCTCCAACCAGCCCCAGCTCCGGGTCGCGCAGACGAGCCCGGATCAGACGCCCGTCAAGCCCGTTGAGGCCGAACGCGCGCGCGCCAAGCCGGTGCAGCTCGGCCACGATGTCGCCGTTGATCTTGCCGACCAGCACCATCCGGGCGCAGTCGAGGGTCGCCTCGTCGGTGTAGCGCCGGCCCTGGACGAAGCGCGTCTCCAGTCCCAGGCGCCGAGCCAGGTCGGTGATCGCCGGCCCGCCGCCGTGGACGATCACTGGCTGGACGCCGAGCCGCTGGAGCAGCGCCACGTCCTGCAGCAGCGTGCCCTCGCCCTCGATGCTGCCGCCGATCTTCAGCACGATCCGCTTGCCCACCAGGCTGGCAAGGTGCGGTAGAGACTCCACGAGCGCGCCGAGGCGAGCCGACGCGTCGGCTGCCGCGGGAGTATCAGGTTGTGTAGGCACTGTTCTCCACCACGTAGGCCTCGGTCAGCTCGCAGCCCCAGGCCACTGCGCGCCCCTCTCCGCTGTGCAGGTCCAGGACGATCTGGACCTCCGATTCCTTCATCGCGTCCGAAGCGGCGTGGCGGTCAAAGTCGAGCGGCGTACCGGCCTTGACAAGCTCAATGCTGCCAACTGCCAGCTCGACCGCCGTCGGATCGAAGTCGGCGCCGGAGTAGCCAGCGGCACAGAGAATGCGCCCCCAGTTCGGGTCGGCACCATGGAGCGCGGACTTCACCAGCGACGAGCTGGCGATGGCCCTGGCCACGGTCCGCGCGTCCTGCTCCGTGGGCGCCCCGCTCACCTCAACGCGCATCGTCCGCTCAGCGCCCTCGCCGTCGGCCACGATCGCCGTCGCGAGCACCTCGCACACGTCGGTGAGCCCCTGCCGGAACAGGTTGCTGTCCGGGCCTGAGCCATCCAGCGCCACGCCGCCCGCGGCGCCGTTAGCCAGCACGAGCACGGTATCGTTCGTGCTGGTGTCTCCGTCCACGCTGATCATGTTGAAGCTGTTGGCGATCGCCGCCTTCAGCGCGGACTGGAGGAACTCCCGCCTGACGGCGGCATCCGAGGTGATGAAGCAGAGCATCGTCGCCATGTTCGGATGGATCATTCCCGCGCCCTTGCAGATCCCGCCGATCTTGACCGTCCGGCCGTCGGACAGACTCAGCGCGACCGCGACCTCCTTGGGTCTGGTATCCGTGGTCATGATGCCGCGGGCGGCAATGTGACCGTACTCTGGCGACAGCACCAGCTTCTGGACGCCCGAGCGAATCCGCTCGATGGGAAGCTGGACGCCGTTGACGCCCGTGGAGGCGACCAGCACCTCCTCCTGTGGCACGTGGAACCGCTCGGCGGCCAGTTGCGCCATCAAGCGCGCGTTCTCCAGGCCCGGCTGGCCGGTGCAGGCGTTGGCGGTGCCGCTGTTGATCAGGACACCTCGACCGCTGCCGCGGGCCACCCGCTCACGGTCCAGTTGGACCGGCGCCGCTGCAAACCGGTTGGCCGTGAACGTCCCTGCCAGGGTGGAGGGACGGTCGGACAGGATCATCACCAGGTCCGGCCGAGAGCTGTCGGACTTGATGCCGCAGTGGAGGGCGCCGGCCGAAAAGCCTGCCGGCGAGGTGATGCCCCCGTCGTGCAGTCGCTCGATCTCAACAGACATGCGTGCGCTCCCTCGATTCTCATTCGGCGCGTGTAGTTCGGGCGACCTTCCCGCGCTCGCCCGGCTGACCAGCGGTTACGGATAGACCGGGAGCCCCTCGAGACCGACTCGTTCAGCGATGCCCAGGACCAGGTTCATGTTCTGGACCGCCTGGCCGGCCGCGCCCTTGACCAGGTTATCGATGGCGCCGATGGCGATGACCCGACCGGTCGCCTCGTCCACCTGGGGATAGACCAGGCAGAGGTTGCTGCCCCAGGTCTGCTTCGTGGCTGGCGGCCTCTCGACCACCCGGGTGAACGCGGTATCAGCGTAGTACTCCCGGTAGCGTGATACGAGCTGCTTCTGGGTCATCGGGACGGTGAGCCTGGCGTAGCAGGTCGAGAGGATGCCGCGCGTCATGGGGATCAGGTGCGGAACAAAGGTGACGTCCATCGAGCCGGCCCGCTCGCCCGCCTGCTCGCGCCGCGCCCAGCTCAGCTCCTGGGCGATCTCCGGCTGGTGACGGTGCCCCTTGAGCCCGTAGGCTTGGACGTTCTCGTTGACCTCGCAGAAGTGGTTCGCCTCGAGCTTCATCGTGCGGCCGGCGCCGGAGACGCCGGACTTCGCATCCACGATCACGGCCGGCTCGATCAGCCCGGCGATCGGCGCCAGGGCGAGCGTCGAGGCCGTTGGGTAACAGCCCGGATTCGCGATCAGGCGAGCATCCTGGATCGCCGGCCGATGGAGCTCCGGTAGCCCATAGACCGCTTCGCGCAGGAGACCCGGCGAGGGGTGCTCGCCATACCACTTCTCATACGTCGCCTGGTCATGGAGCCGGTAGTCGGCGGAGATGTCCACCACGACGCGCGCCTTCTCCAGCAGCGACGGGATCACCGCCGCCGCGGCGTGGTGCGGCAGCGCGGTGAAGACCACGTCTAGTTCCTGCTGCACATCCTCCTGGATGCTGAGCCCGAGTCCATCCAGGTGGGGGAAGACGTCGCCGAGCGCCTGGCCCGCGGCGCTCCTGCCCGTCACCTCAGCGATCCTGACCTCCGGATGGTTGGCCAGAATGCGCGCCAGCTCGGCGCCAGCGTATCCGGTGACGTTGACAATTCCAGCTTTCACGGGCCTCTCCTCTGAGTGAGCGAGGCGGAATTATAGCAGGGGGACACGCGGCGACTGGCCGAGGTGATGCGTGGCCGCCGGATGATCCTGGTCACATGGCCTCGCCGAGCTCAGCCCCGGTACGCTCAACCCCTCGGCAGTACCCGTAGGACTGTGATGGTCATGGCTGCACTGTCATAGTCAAGAAGAACGCGCCAGTCGCCGACGCGAAGACGCGACCCGTGCAGCGGTGGCTGCAGACGCCTCACATCCCCGTGGCCTGTTCAGCAAGGCGGCTGACGGCTTGACCGATTCGGAGTGCCCGGTCTGGATTGCCGCGAGCAAGCCGACGCATGTCATCCGAGGCGCTTGACGTCCAGATGACCGTTTTTGTCACCAGCCGATCTCACAGCGCAGCTCGTCGTCGGAGACAACGCGCCCCTCCAACAGGTCTTCTCGGGCATCGAGGAGGGCCCGCTTCTCACCGGGGGTCACCGGCTCATCATCGTCAGGCGCGTTGACGAAGGCCGCCAGTACGGGGTCTGCCAGCGGCTCGAGCACCGCGGCGGCCGCGGCGAGCCGGTCGTTAGGGATCGCATCGATAAGTCTGCGAAGGTGCTCGCGAGCATCCACGCCGTTCGCCATGTTGACCTCCCAGCCCAGCCATCTCGCCGAGCACTCACGGAGGTATGGACTAATCTCCTCGAGCTGATGACCCCAATCGGCTCAGCCACACGCAGCACGCGGGTACTGGTGCTGTCAACTGGCCCTCGGCGCTGACGGGCTCCGAGTAGGCTGTTGTCGCAATCGAAGTGCTGCCTGGATCTCCGCCTCTCGATCCGGGCGA
>JADZDV010000421.1 GCA_020850915.1 Chloroflexota bacterium
CCAAGTCAGATCTGGAGGAGACATTTTGGCCGCGCTCTCTCCTGACGTTCAGGCACTGCTCCGCAACGGCAGCTTCGCGTCGCTGGCAACGCTGATGCCGGATGGCTCGCCGCAATCGACCGTCATCTGGATCGACACCGACGGCGAGCACATCGTCTTCAACACGGCGGAGGGGCGGCAGAAGCCACGGAACCTCCGGCGCGATCCCAGAGTCGCCATCAGCGTGGTCGACAAGGACAACCCGTATAAGCAGGCCTGGTTCCGCGGCCGGGTCGTGGAGATGACCACCGAGGGCGCTGATGCGCACATCGACCTGCTCGCCAAGCGCTACCTCGGCGTCGACAGCTACCCGGGCCGCGCCCGCAAGCCGGAGGAGGTCCGGCTGATCGTGAAGGTCGCCGTGGAGTCCGTGGGGACGAGCAGCTCTTAGACGTCCAGCGCCTCAGCCAGCAGCTTCAGCGCGCCGACGGCGAACGCTTCCATGTTGGCTGCCCGGTCAGCCGAGCCAGTCTCGAGCGTCCGGACAATCTCGGCCGGTCCGCTGACGGCGAAACAGGTGTGGCCAGCCGCGTCGCCGTAGCGATTGCCGGTCGGGCCGGCCGCGCCGGTCTCGGAGAAGCCCCAGCTTGACCCGAGGCAGGCGCGGATGCCGCGCGCCAGGACCAGGGCGTGGCCCTCGGTTGACGAGCGATGGGCCGCCATCTCCTCGTCAGACAGGCCGAGAAGGGCTTGCTTGCCGGGCGCGGTGTAGATGACCGCGCCGCTGGCAAAATAGGCAGAGGCGCCCGGCACCGCCAGCAGGGCGGCTGAGAGCAGCCCGCCGGTGGAGGACTCCGCGACGGCGATCGTCTCGCCGCGCTCCTTCAGCCGCGCACCGATCGGTTCGGCCAGCTTGACCAGGTCAGAAAACGCCATGCTTTACCTCCCGGGCGTAGTGTAGTCCAATGCCCGGGGCGGACGGCTCGTGCGAAGCTGAGCCCGGCGCCGTGGAGGGAAGGGAAGCGTGTTGGTTGCCTGAGCGTGGCTCGGTCAGAGTGGCCGCCGCGCCAGCGCGTCGGGCCGGCCGCGGTCGCCGGTCCATGCTGGATCTGGCCGTCTGCACTCAGGTCGGGACATCCAGTCCGCGGATCGGCGTCGGCTTGTTGCTGCCTGTCGTGCGAGACGACCCGGGGATCAGCGCCGCCGAAGCGGCGCTCATGCTCACCTTCATCCATCGCGGCGGGCATCATGCTGATGGCGTTCCCGGTCGGCTCAACGGTGGACCGGGTTGGCGAGCGGACGGTCCTGACGATCCGCCTGGCGCTGGCCGCGCTGACGACCGCCCGGGTGCGTGAGGCGCGCCGGTGAGCGTCTCGCTCGATCTCACAGCGGCCGCTGAGGCGGCGCACGGCAGACGCTGGCTCATGCTGGGGCTGGCTGCCCTGGCGCAGTTCGCCTCGGCCAGCCTCCAGATCGGGCTGGGTTTCTTGCTGCCGTTCGTGCGGGACGACCTGGGAATCAGCACAGCTCAGGCGGGACTTCTGCTGGCTTTCTTCGCGGCCGGCGTGATGCTCATGGCGTTCCCCTCTGGCGCGGCCACTGACCAACTGGGGGAGCGGCGGATCCTGGCCACTGGGCTGTGCGTCGCTAGCGTAGCGATCGCCCTGGCGGCGCTGCAATCGAACTATCTGGTGGCCGCCGGGCTGCTGGTGGTCGCCGGACTCGGCACTGCCCCGACCCATCCGGCTGGGGCTCGGCTGGTGCTGCGCCTGTTCCCACCGCGGGAGCGCGGGTTCGCGCTGGGCGTTCGGCAAGCGTCGGTGCCACTGGGTGGACTGCTGGTGGCGGCCATGGTCGCGCCGCTGACGACGGCGATCAGTTGGCGGGCCGGTCTGGGCGCAACCGGCGGGATCATGTTCTGCATGGCGGTCCTGATCGCGCTGTTCCTGGTGGACCCTAGCCAGCGGCGCAGGGGACCGGCGCGCCCGATCTGGAGCGACGTGCCCAAGCTGATGAAGAACGGCAACTTCGGCATGGCGAACGCGGCGACGTTCTGGATGAACTTCGGGCAAGGCACGGTGACGACCTACCTCTCGCTCTTCGTGCTGCAGGAGCTGGGGGCAGGACCCGCCGTGGCAGCGCTCGCACTGGCGGTCGTGAACGCCAGCGCAAGCTGCGGACGAATCCTCTTCGGCATGCTCAGCGACCGGTGCTTTGGCGGGAAGCGCGGCAAGCCGCTTATCCTGGTGCAGTCGCTGGCGATCGCCGCCGCGTTCGTGCTGTTCTTCATGCCCGCCGGCAGCTCCCTCGCCGTGCTCCTCGTCGGCTGCGCGTTCGTCGGCACGACCATGACGGGCTGGAACCCGATCGGCCTGGCGCTGGTCGCCGAGTCGGCTGGCCGGGAGGGCGCAGGCGGAGCTACCGGCTTCGACACGGTGGTCCTGAACTCCGTGACGGTGCTCCTGCCGCCACTGTTCGGGTCCATGATTGACGCCACGGGCAGCGTCCGCTCGGTCTGGCTGGCCGCAGCGCTGGCGCTGGCGCTGGGCATCCTAACGACGTCCCGCGTGCGGGAGGCGGAGCGATGAGCGCGCCGGTTGGTCGAGCGGTGGTGGGTGACGACCTCTACGGTCGGCGGTGGCTCATGCTCGGGCTGGCGGCCCTGGCGCAGTTCGCCTCCTCCAGCCTGCAGATCGGACTGGGTTTCCTGCTGCCGTTTGTCCGGGACGATCTGTCGCTCAGCACGGCCGAAGCAGGGCTGCTGCTCTCGTTCTTCGGAATCGGCGTGATGCTCATGGCGTTCCCGTCTGGCACCGCCACCGACACGATGGGGGAGCGACGAATCGTGACGGCGGGCCTGTTCATCGGAAGCGTGATGACCCTCCTCGCCGCTCTTCAATCGAGCTACCCGGCGACGGCGGGCCTGCTCCTCATCGCCGGGCTGGGCATCGCGCCCACCCACCCGGCAGGATCTCGGCTGGTCCTGCGACTCTTTCCTCTCCGGGAACGCGGCCTCGCCCTCGGCGTGCGACAGGCCTCGGTACCGGTGGGGGGACTCCTGGTGGCGGCCATGGTGGCGCCGCTGACGACGGCGATCAGTTGGCGGGCCGGTCTGGGCGCCACGAGCGCCGTGATGCTGGTCGCGTCGATCCTGGTCGGGCTGTTCCTGGCCGATCCCAGGCAGCGGCGCAGCGGGCCCGCGCGACGCTTCTGGAGCGACGTGCCGAAACTCCTGAAGAACCGCGACTTCGCCATGGCGAACCTCGCCACCTTCCTCGTCTACATCGCTCAGAGCTCCCTCCTGAGCTTCCTCTCGCTCTTTGTGCTCCAGGAGCTGGGGGCGGGTGTCGCGGAGGCCGCGATCGCGCTGGCCGTGGTGAACGCCAGCTCGGCCTGCGCACGACTCATCCTGGGTGTCGTGAGCGATCGGTTCTACGGGGGACGGCGTGGCCCACCGCTGATCCTGGTCCAGTCACTGGCCATCGGCGCCGCGTTGGTCCTGTTCTTCATGCCAACTGGCGTGCCGCTCGGTGCGCTGATCGCCGGGTGCGCGCTGGCCGGCTCGACTATGATGGGCTGGAACGCGGTCGGCATGGCGCTGGTCGCCGAGTCGGTCGGGCGAGAGGGCGCCGGGGCAGCGGCAGGCCTCAACTCGGCGCTCCTGACGCTCGTGACGATCGTCCTACCGCCGCTGATTGGCCTGATGATCGACGCGACGGACACGGTGCGCTCTGTCTGGCTGGTCGCCGCGGCGGCGCTGGCGCTCGGCACGGCTGCGACGTTCCGGGTCCGGGAGACGAAGCGGTGAGCGGACGAGGGGAGACCACCGCCCGGACCGGCTGGAACGATCCTGAGCCGGCGGAGCGCTACGACCGCGAGATGGCGGTGGTCTTCGGACCGCCGATGGCCGAGGGGATGCTGCGCGCCGTGCCGCTCGAGGGTGCCCGCCTCGTGCTGGACATCGCGGCCGGCACGGGCTTCTTCAGCGCCTTCGCCCTGGAGCGGCTGAGACCCGAGGCGCGGGTGATCGGCTGTGACCCGGGCCGCGCGGTGCTCCAGGTAGCGGCGCGGAAGGGGCTGGATCGTCTGCTGCTGGTCGAAACGGATGGCCATCGCCTGCCGTTCCCAGACGCCGCGTTTGACCGGGTCTACTGCAACCTGGCGATGCAGATCGTCCTGGAGCCGGACCGCGTGGCCGCTGAGATGGCGCGCGTGCTCCGCCCCGGCGGCGGCCTGGCGTACGCCGCCCCCGGCCGCGGGACTGCGCGTGAGTTCTGGGAGGCATTCACCGAGGTCGTCCGTCGCCCCGATCGCTGGGCCCTGCTGGACGACGCGGCGCGGGAGCGGCTTCGGCAGAAGGCCGAGCCTGATGACGAGGCCGAGTCAGCACCCCACCGGGCGCGGCCGGCAGCAGCTCGGCTCGAGCGTGTCAGCGTGCATCACGAGACCGTGGTGCTGACGTTCGATGACGCTGCCGAGCTCTACCGCCGCGGTGCCTACGGCCACATGAACGAGGCCGTCGAGCTGTTCGGCGAGCGGACCGCGGAGCTGCGCGCGGAGCTGCTCGGGGAGACCGCCCGGCTGTTGGACGCGAGCCTCCAGGGCGGTCGGTTGGAGCTCACTGTGAGGCCGCTGGTCGCGGCGGGTTGGAAAGTGAGCTGATCGAGGAGTCCGCGGCTGCCTCTTGTGTGGTGACCTCGAGACACGTGGGGCGTCACCGCGGGTCCGGATACGACATGGCGCTCTGATAGCGCTGGCCCATCCGTGCAGGTAGCTCGCTCCAGCGTGTGTCGCCGTCGCGGGTACAGCAGAGACGGCCAGCGGTGAGACGACGATGGAGCTGGGATCGATTGCGCCACGACAGTACGATCCTGAGCGCGGCAGCGCACCCGGGGCGCTGCCTGGTCTGGAGGCGGCTCCTCGACGCTGCCTCGGTCCACGATGTCGTGCAGCCAACTGCCGACCAGGTTGATGCCCAGGACGGCGACGGCGGCGAGCCGCGGGGTGGCGGGCAGGCGCGCCAGGACGAGCGCCATCGCGGACTGGCGATCGCGCGGCGAGATGCCAGAGTCGCCCCGCGGCGCCTTGCCGAGGAGATCGGCGTACTGAATTGCAAGCGGCCGATCGGAGCCCATCTCATGGCTGATCCGGGCGTAGTCCGCCCGCGAGCGGCTCTCTGGCAGGAGCAGGTCGACCGGGTCGCCGCTCAGATGGAGCAGCGAGAAGACGATGGGCGAGATACCGAGGATGACGACGAGGGACACCAGCAGCCGTTGTACGAGGTAGCCTCTCAGAGCTGCTGTTTCGCGTCCTCCACGAGGCGCGGCTCGCTCAGGAGGTCCACCGCGGTCATCGCCAGCACCTTCGCGGCGTTGACCAGCGCGACGTCGCCCGCCTCG
>JADZDV010000422.1 GCA_020850915.1 Chloroflexota bacterium
ACCAGTACGAGGCCAACACCGAGACCTATTCACCCCAGCAGAAGACGCCCCAGATCCGGAGCCAGCGTCAGCTCGTCGAGACGAACTCCCAGTTGAGCGGCAGCCAGCCGCCGGCCGGCGGCGTGCCGGGGACGGACAGCAACATCCCGACCTATCCCGGCCAGCAGGCCGGCGACAGCGGCAAGGGCCAGAGCCAGGGCGAGCGACGGGACACCAGCACCACTTACGAGCTGTCCAGGATGGTCGAGAAGACCGTTCGATCGCCAGGCGGCGTCAAGCGGCTCTCGGTCGCCGTGGCGCTCGACAGCGACGCGCTCTCCGACCCGGCCCGGGGCGACGCCATCAGCAAGCTGGTCGCCACAGCCGCCGGGCTGGACGTCGGCCGCGGCGACGTCGTGACCCTCACCAGCCTGCCGTTCTCCACAAAACCCCAGCAGCCGTCCGCCAGCGCCAGCGAGGAGGCGCGGCAGCGGGAGATGCTGCTCAGCATCGCCCGCATCGTCGGCATGGTGGTCGGCCCGCTCATCGTCGTGGCGCTCGTCTGGCTGATCCTGCGCGGCCGCCGTCGCCAGACCTCATCCCTGGTCTCGGTGAGCCCGGTCTCGCCAGCCCAGCACGCGCTGATCGAGCAGCAGCTCAAGAGTCTGCCGGCTCGCGAGGCAGAGCTGGAGGAGGCTCGCCTCCAGAAGGAGCTCACGAACATCGCCCGCTCTGACCCGACCCTCGTGGCCCAGCTCGTTCGTTCCTGGTTACAGGAAGACAGGCACGCGACATGACGCTGAACAAGCTCACCGGCAAGGAGAAGGCCGCCGTTCTGCTCATCACGCTCGGGCCGGACATCTCCTCTCGCGTGCTCCAGCAGCTCAGGGAGAGCGAGATTGAGCAGCTCACCATGGAGATCGTGGTGGCGGAGGACGTGCCCTCCGAGGTCCGCCACCAGGTGATCACCGAGTGCTTCCAGTCCGGCCTCACCGGGCGACAGATCAAGTCCGGCGGCCTGGCGTACGCCCAGGAGATCCTCCTACGCGCGCTTGGCGACGACAAGACCCGCGACATCATGAGTCGCCTCGCGGCAAGCATGCGGCCGAGTCACTTCGAGTTCCTGCTGGACACCGACCCGACCCAGCTTGCCAGCTTCATCCAGGACGAGCAGCCCCAGGCGATCGCCCTGATCCTCGCTCACCTGCCGGCCCAGATGGCCTCGCGGATCCTGGCCAACTTGCCGGCAGACCTCCAGGCCGACGTCGCGATGCGGATCGCCACCATGGAGCGCACTCCGCCCGAGGTCATCGAGGGCGTGGAGAACGTGCTTCGGCGACGCCTCTCCAGCGTCCTCACGAGCGAGTACTCCACGGCTGGCGGCGTGGACTACCTGGTCAAGATCCTGACGAACGTGGACCGGGCCACCCAGCGCCCGATCATCGACTACCTGGAGAAGCAGAGCCCCCTCCTGGCCGAGGAGGTCCTCAAGCAGATGTTCGTCTTCGACAACCTCTCGCAGCTCGACGATCAGTCGCTCCAGAAGGTGCTGCGCCAGGTTGAGCAGAAGGACCTCGCCCTGGCGCTACGGGGCGCCACGGAATCGCTGCGCGAGCGGATCTTCCGCAACCTCTCCAGTCGCGCCGCCGAGATGCTGCGCGAGGACATGGACGCCGCTGGCCCGGTGAGGCTGCGCCAGGTCGAGGAGGCGCAGCAGAAAGTGGTGACGGTCGTCCGCCGGCTGGAAGAGGCCGGCGAGATCGTGATGCAGCGAGATGGCGGCGATGTCCTCGTATAACGACGTCCGGCCGCACGTCTTTGGCCCCCTGGCGCCGCTCGGTGCGCCGGCGCGCCAGCGGACCCCCGCCACTGAGGCACCCGTGCCGGCGCCGCCGGATCTCGAGGCGGTCGTGCAGGCCGCGGCTGCCGAGGGGTTCCAGAAGGGCTATGAAGATGGTCTGAGCCTGGTCCGTGAGGAGCAGCGGAAGGCGATGCGCCGCCTGGTCGATATCGCCCGCTCGGCCCGGTTGGAGGCGGAGCGTTTCACCCGCTCGCTGGAAAGCCAGGTGGTTGAGCTGAGCCTGGTCATCGCCCAGCGCATCGTCGAGCGAGAGGTGCGGCTCGATCCGGCGATCGTGCTCCCGGTCGTTCGGGCCGCCCTCCAGGAGATTGCCGACGCCGCCGAGCTGCGCCTCCGGGTCAACCCGGTGGATCACCCCCTCGTCTCCGCCCACTGGGCCGGGCTTGCAACCGATGGACTGATCCAGCGCTGCGAGCTCGTCGCCGACGAGCGTGTCGAGCCCGCGGGCTGCGTGCTGGAAACCGGGATTGGCCAGATCGACGCCCAGCTCCCCGCGAAGCTGGAGCAGGTTGGCACGATATTGCGCGCCGTCCTGGACGGAGAGCTGCTGTGAGCGCAGCCTCGACTGCCACGCCGCCCCTCGCCCCGGAAACGCTGGACTTCGAGAAGTACCACCGCGTGCTCCGCGCTCGCTCGCCGCTGCGTCACCAGGGTCGGGTTGCCCAGGTCATCGGCCTGTCCGTGGAGGTCGAAGGGCTGCGTCTGGCGGTTGGCGAGGTCTGCACCATTCACCCGGAGCTCGACGGCCCCTACATCAGTGCCGAGGTTGTCGGCTTCCGCGATGACCGGCTCATCGTCATGCCGCTCTCGGACACCCAGGGCGTCCGACCGGGCAGCGCCGTGTTCCCGCGTGGACGCGGCTTCTACGTGCCGGTCGGCCCGGCCCTCCTCGGCCGGGTCATCAACGGTCTGGCCCAGCCGATCGACGGCCTTGGCAGGCTGGCCACCAGCGAGCGCTACGCAGTGGACAATCACCCGCCGTCGCCGATGAGCCGCAAGCCGATCCGCCACGCGCTTGGCACGGGCATCCGAGCCATCGACGGACTCCTGACCTGCGGCAAGGGCCAGCGTCTCGGCGTCTTCGCCGGCAGCGGCGTCGGCAAGTCTACGGCGCTTGGGATGATCGCCCGCGAGGCGCGCTCGGACGTCAAGGTGATCGCCCTGATCGGCGAGCGTGGGCGCGAGGTCCAGGAGTTCGTCGAGCAGGATCTCGGTCCGGAGGGGCTGGCCCGCTCCGTGGTGGTCGTCTCAACCTCCGATCAGTCCGCCCTCCAGCGCATCAAAGCCGCCTGGGTGGCCACCGCCGTCGCGGAGTCCTTTCGAGACCAGGGGCTGGACGTGATCCTGATGATGGACTCCGTGACCCGCTGGGCCATGGCCCAGCGAGAGATCGGACTCACCGTTGGCGAGCCACCGGTCGTCAAGGGCTACCCGCCCTCCGTCTTCGCCTTGCTGCCCAAGCTGCTCGAACGAGCCGGCAACTCGGATCGCGGCACGGTCACCGGCTTCTACACCGTCCTGGTTGAGGGCGATGACCTCACCGAGCCGATCGCTGACGCTGCGCGCAGCATCCTGGACGGCCACATCTGGCTCAGCCGCAAGCTGGCGCACGAGAACCACTATCCGGCGATTGACATCCTCGGCAGCGTGAGCCGGCTGATGTCCACCGTGGCCACGCCCGACCACCTCCGCGCGGCCAGTCGCCTGCGCGACATGCTGGCCACCTACCGGGCGTCCGAGGACCTGATCAGCATCGGCGCCTACCCGCCTGGCACGAACCCGGCCCTGGACGAGGCGATCGAGCTGATGCCCCGCGTCCTGGCGTACCTGCGCCAGGCGATCCACGAATCCACTTCCTACGAGCAGGCCGTCAGCGGCCTGCTCGACCTGTTCCCCCATGAGGTGACCGATGGCCACGCCTGACTTCCGTCTCCAGAGCGTGCTCGACTACCGCCAGAGCCTGGTCGATCGCTCCCTGATGGAGCTGGCCGCGCTGCAACACCGCCAGGCTCAGGAAGAGCAGCGCCTCGAGGCGCTCCGCACCGCGGAGCGAGTCGCCTGCGCGCGGCTGGAGATGGCACACGACGACATCCTGGACATGCCGGCCATCCGCCAGTTGAACGAGCATCTCACCTTCCTGACGACCCGCATCCAGCAGCAGCAGACGGTCGTCCAGCGACTTCGCGGTGAGGTGGTCCAGCTTCAGCAGGCGTTGCCGGATCTGGCGAAGGACGTCAAGGCGCTGGAGAAGCTGCGCGAGCGCAAGCTGATCGAGCATGCACGGCACGAGCGTCGCCTGGAGCGAATCGAATCGGGAGAGATCGCGGCTGACCGCTTTCGCCGTCTGAGGGCCGCGCGGTGATGCCGAGGATCCCCTGGCGCACCTCACCTGCCGGCCTGCGCGTCGCGACGACCGGCCGGCCGCGCTATCCGGGCGCGGCGCGGCTGGCGCCAGGTCCGCGACTCGACTTCCGGAGTGTCCTGGCCCGGGTGGCGCCCCGGCAGGAACGCGCCCCGCTCGCGCGGGCGTCAGCCGCCCCGCGCCTGCCGGATGACCTCGGGCCGCTCGTCGCCGAGGCGGGCCGGCGCTACGGCGTCGATCCGTCGCTCATCGCGGGCGTCATGGAGGCGGAGTCTGGCTTCGACCCGGACGCCGTCTCGCCCGCTGGCGCCAGGGGGCTGATGCAGCTCATGGAGAGCACAGCGCGCTCGCTCGGCGTGGACGACCCGCTGGACCCAACGCAGAGCGTGCTGGGCGGTGCCAAGCTGCTCGG
>JADZDV010000423.1 GCA_020850915.1 Chloroflexota bacterium
CTGGGATTGCGACTCCGCGGCTGGCTGCCACACGTCTCCGACCAGCCGCACCACACCACCGAGGCGCGAGCGGCCTGACAGCCGAGCCCGAATCGAGGGCTGCCGGTCGCGTCGGGCGGCTAGCTTCCTAGCCGCCCGACAGCAATCTCGATCATCTTCGACGCGGTTGCCTCGAGGTAGCTCCGTCTGTCGGGCGCAGCGGTGTCCGGGTCCAGGTAGCCGCCCGCCCCGGCGTGGACCATCTGGCCGAGGCAGATCGCCGACAACCGATCTGCCTCGATGGCCCGGTTCCAGCGCGAGCGCCGGACGATGGGCCAGCGCGCGGGGACGACCAGCGCCGCGAGGCGGGCCTCGATACCCTTCGCGCCCCAGGAATGATAGAGGTGCTTCACCGTCTCCAGCGCGGGATCGTCCCCCAGCACACCGCCCAGTGAGATGACCCTCACTGGTGCGCGGATCTCCTGCGCGAGGTGCGGCGCCGCGCCCAGCGCAACCTACGCGGCCCTGGTGTAACCGATGACGACCACCGGAGTCTGACTGGCAACGTCGTGGCCTTCCCGAACCAACCCCGCCGGGAGCTTCTGGGAAACCCCGAAATTGAGAATCGGCCCGTACCGAGGATCCATCGAGACGAACACCTGGGTCAGATCTCGCCAGTCGATCAGGCGCGCGATCAGAGACAGGTGTTCCCGGCGCAGGCGAGCCAGTGGGCGCCGTCTGGGCGGCGGTCCCCCTGGTCGCGATCAGTCACACGCTGTCCTCGCCGACACTGGAATAAGCCCCCCGTTTCCGCCATTCCAACGTAATGAGTGAGTCGAGAACCATCGCAATCGCTCCGACCGTTCGGGTCGCAGGCCCGCTCGACCAGGCGGCCGTGGCTCGGCGGTGCCTCGGCCGCGCTCCCGGGCGGCGACTCTCTGGCGATCGTGACGCGCATGGAGACAGACGCGGGTGCACGAGGTCGAGCTGATCCTGGGCCTGCTGGTGGCCGTCGCCGCGCTGGAGCCCGTGGCCCGGGCCGTCCGTGTGCCGTACCCGATCCTGCTGGTCCTCGGCGGGCTCCTGCTGTCCCGAGTGCCCCTGGTGCCGGAGATTCACCTCGCGCCCGACCTCGGCTTCTTGCGCTTCCTGCCGCCCCTTCTCTACACGGCCGCGTTCAACACGTCAATTCGGGCGGCGCGCGCTCGCTCGCGACCGATCCTGTCGCTGGCTGTGGGGCTGGTGCTCTCGACAATCGTCGCGGTGGCCCTGGTCATCCACGCGCTGCTGCCAGACCTGGGCTGGCCGGTCGCGTTTGCGCTCGGCGCGATCGTCTCCCCGCCGGATGCGGTGGCCGCGGTCGCCGTGCTGCGCGGGCTCGGCGTGCCCAGACGGCTTATCACGCTCCTGGATGGCGAGAGTCTCTTCAACGACGCTACGGCGCTCGTGGTCTACCGCGCCGCGCTCGCGGCCGCTGCCACGGCGACGTTCTCTTCGGGCGAGCTGGGCCTTCGCTTCCTGGCCGTCTAGCTTGGGGGCGTGCTGGTCGGTCTGGTAGTCGGTCGGGTTGTCGCGTGGCTGCGCCGCCGCCTGGACGATCCACCGGTCGAGATCACCATCTCCCTGCTCACACCGTTCGCGGCGTACGTGCCGGCCGAGCAGCTTGGCGTTTCGGGCGTTCTGGCCGTGGTGACGACAGGTCTGGTGCTCGGCTGGTGGGCGCCAAGCATCATGGAATCCGAGACGCGGGTCCGGGGGCGCGCCGTGTGGGAGATGCTGGTCTTCGTGCTGAACGGCTTCGTGTTCATCCTGATCGGCTTGCAGCTTCCCACGATCCTGGGGGCCTTGTCCCGCTGGTCCGCACTGACCCTCATCGGGCTTGGCCTAGTGCTGAGTCTGATCGTCATCCTGGTGCGGTTCGCCTGGCTCTTCACGTCAGCCGCGGTGAAGCAGACGATGGGCGGCCGGCCGAGATGGCCAGAGACGACGGTTGCCAGTTGGGCTGGCATGCGCGGCGTGGTGTCCCTCGCGACGGCGCTGGCACTGCCGATCGAGACGCCGGAGCGCGACCTGCTGCTCTTCCTGACGTTCTTCGTCATCCTGGTGACGCTGGTCGGCCAGGGGCTGACGCTGCCGTGGCTCATCCGCGGGCTGGGCGTGTCGGACGACGGCACCGGGGAGCACCAGGAGCTCCACGCGCGGGCAGCGGCGGGCGAGGCGGCTGTCGCGCGGATCGAGCAGCTCGCGGCAGAGTGGCCAACGCACCTCCCGCTGATTGACACCTTGCGGGCGCAGTACGCGCACCGAGCGTCCCACGTCGAAGCCCACACCCACACTGGCGAAGCGCACGAGCCTGGACACGCGCATGGGACCGGCCCGCTGCGCGACGAGGCCGCGGAGCAGGAGCTGCTGGAGCACCGCGCGATCCGCCGGGCCGTCATAGACGCCGAGCGCGCGGCGGTCCTCGACCTGCGCCGGCGCGGCAAGCTTGACGACGAATCGTGGCGCAGGATCGAGCGGGACCTCGACCTCGAAGAGCTCCGGATGGAGGCGTAGCGACATCGCTGGAGCCGCCGCACGGCGAGGCACGCCCTCCACGCAGGTGGTACGATCCGAGGTCGTGGCCACGTTCGCCGATCGACGATCCAGGGGGCAGCGGGAATGACCGCCGAAGCGCCTGCGCTCAAGCACTGGTTCATGTACTTCCCGGAGAGCTTCATGTGGTCGCAGGGAATCATGGGCGCGATCGAGATGGCACCCTGGGGGGCCGGGGCGATGGGCGAGGCTGACCAGGTGGGCCAGCGCCTGCGCATCTGCCTGGGCGACAACGACGCCTGGTTCGCCGAGTGGTCGGCTCTGGCAGACAGAGTCGAGCGGCGGGGAGATGAGGAGGCGGCGAGAGGCCACGACCTCACGGCGGGCGGCCTCTACCTGCGGGGCTGCACCTACCACTTCCTGGCGGAGCGCTTCATGCCGCCAACGGACGCGCGGAAGGTGCCGTCCTATCGACGCTGCCTGCGCTGCTTCGACGAGGGCGCGAAGCGGCTCTATCCGAGGCTCGAGCGGGTCGAGGTACCATACGAGGGCACGTCGCTCCCGGCCTACTTCCTGGAGCCGGAGGGTCCGGGTCCGCACCGCGCGATGGTGTTCTTTGGCGGCCTGGACAGCAGCAAAGAGGGGCTGGTCATCTACGGCGGCCTCGAGCTGGTCAGCCGAGGGATCGCCGTGCTGGTCGTGGACGGGCCGGGCCAGGGAGAGACGCTGCGCCTGCGCGGCATGCCCAGTCGGCACGACTACGAAGTGCCGGCTGGCGCGGCCGTGGACTACCTGGAGTCGCGCGGAGACATCGACTCGAAGCGGATCGGCATTATGGCGCTGAGCATGGGCGGCTACTACTCGCCCCGGGCGGCGGCGTTCGAGAAGCGGTTCAAGCTGTGCGTCGCGTGGGGTGCACACTTCGACTACCACGACGTGTGGGTGAACCGCCGCCGCCACCTGGAAACCGGCGGGACGCGCGCCTCAGCGCCCGGCCATCAGCTCGCCTGGGTCATGGGCGCGAAGGATATGGACGAGGCGATGGAGAAGGTGAAGCCGTTCACTCTAGCCGGTGTGGCGGAGAAGATCACCTGCCCGATCCTGATCGCCCACGGCGAGAACGACAGCATCGTCCCGGTTGAAATGGCCTACCGGCTCTACGACGCAGTCGGCTCGGAAGAGAAGGAGCTGATGATCTTCACGGCCGAGGAGGGCGGCAGCGAGCATTGCATGGGCGACAACCGCCAGCTCGGCGTGCCGATCATCGCCGACTGGATCGCCGACCGGCTCTAGCGAGAAGCCACGATCGTGCTACGGCAGGTCGAGAGGCATTCGCTCCACGGCCGCCGCTAACGAATCCAAGCGTTGGCAATTGATTCCCACACACGTGCAGGAATTACGCCCAGGTAATCGTGGACGAGCACGTTTCGGAAGCCCGCTATGGCTCTCCAGTTGAGTTCTGGGTGCAGCGCTTTGAGCTCTGGTGAAAGGCGCTGTGTGGATTCAGCCAGAACCTGAAGATTCCGTAGGACAGCGTCCTGCGTCTTCAAATCTTCCAGAAAAGCACGCTCGCCATCGGAAGTGTACTGGCGGATGCGAGCAATCCGCTCGCTGATGAACACCAGATAGACTCGGTCGTCCTTCACAACGAGACAGCTTCTGCTAGCACCCGATCGCGGATTGCCCAATGTAGGCCGTCCGGCTCTACGATGTCAACCGGCCTACCTAGAAGATCCTGAAGATCCATCAACAGTCCGCCCAGATCGAACAGGCCGCGGCCGGGCTCCAGCTCGACGAGGAAGTCCACGTCGCTGTCCGGCCCGGCTTCGCCTCGGGCGACCGAACCGAAGATACGTACCGTCCGCGCACCGTGATGCCGCGCAATCTCGAGGATCTCGGCGCGATGCACTCTCAGTTGTTCGTCGACTTTCATCCTTCTGGATCCCACCTGGCAACGCCCGCCCGCCACCTCTTTGAATGATACAGTCCCCGCCCGCTGTGACCTAATCGTGTCCAGGGACACGCGTTGACGCTGAGCCCCGGCTGAGGGTGTAATTCCGGCATGCCACCTGAGCCACGACCTGAGCTTGCCTCCCTGGCGCCGATTGCCCACGGCGGGCCGGTGCTGGCGGAGCTGGCGCGGCTTGGCGTCGATCCGGGGGACCTCGTCGACTTCAGCGTCAGCACGAATCCGCTCGGTCCCTCGCCGCGGGCGCTGGCGGCTGCGCGCGAGGCGGACGTCGGACACTATCCGGACCGACACGCAACGACGCTCCGGGCGGCGCTGGCGGAGCAGATTGGCGTCTCACCCGACTGGATCCTGGTCGGAAACGGCTCGGTGGAGCTGTTCTGGCTCGCGGCGCTGGCCTACGTCCGGCCGCGCGACCGGGCGCTCGTCTTCGAGCCGACCTTCGGCGAGCCTCGCGCCGCGTGCGCCATCATGGGCGCCCAGGTCGAGGCGGTTTGTGCGCGGGTCGAGGACGGCTTCGAGATCGACATCCAGGCAGCGTCCGCCCGGCTCGCTCGCCTCCGGCCTCGGCTGGCCTATCTCTGTAACCCGAACAACCCCACCGGCAGGCTCCTCGATGGCGATGACGTGGAGCGCCTGCTCCGCGCCTCACCCGACCCGCTGACGATAGGGGACGAGGCGTACCTCGACCTGGCGGGCCTGGCCTCGTCGGTGGCGCGGCTCGTCACGTCACAGCCGGGGCTGCTGGTCACGCGCTCGATGACGAAGGACTTCGGCGTGCCTGGGCTGCGGCTCGGCTACGCGCTCGGGCAGCCACCAGTCATCCGGGCCCTCGCCTCGGTGCAGCCTCCGTGGTCGGTCAACGCCGTCGCACTGGCGGCTGGCCTGGCAGCCCTGGCCGACCGCGAGCACGTCCGGGCTGGCACGGAGGTCGCGCGGCAGGCGCGTCGTTTCCTGACGCCGCAGCTGGCGGAGCTGGGGTTCGACTCCGTTGCCTCAGAGACGAACTTCTGGCTTGTGGAGGTCGGAGACGCGGCGACGTTCCGATGGCAATTGCTGCGACGCGGCGTGCTGGTGCGCGACTGCGCGTCGTTCGGGCTGCCGGCCTACGTACGATTGGCCGGCCGGCCGTTGCCCGAGTGCGAGCGCCTTATCGCGGCAATTCAGGCCGAGCGGGGCAGGCTGCCCCGCGGCCCGGTGGCCGTCCCGTGAGCCGGGGCACTGTCGGGCCTGTCGGCGAGTCCGATTCAGCGGCGGCAGGCAAACTGACGCTCGCCATTGACATCGGCGGCACGAAGCTCGCCGCCGGCCTGGTGAACGACCGGGGCGCGGTGCGCGAAGCGCGAGCGGTACCGACGCCGCTGGGCGTCGATCCTGAAACCCTGTTCGGCACGCTCACCGCGCTGTGTGACGCCGTACTCGCCAGTGCCCCCAGCTGACCGGGCGCGGTCGGCGTTGGCCGCGGCGGGCCGATGGAGTATTTCGAGGGGTCGGTCTCCCCGCTCAACATTCCGGCCTGGCGCGGCTTCCCCTTGCGCGATCGTCTGCGCGATCACTACGAGCTTCCGACCGTGGTGGACAACGACGCCAAAGCGTACGCCCTGGGCGAGTACTGGGTCGGCGCGGGCCAGGGCGCTCGGGGCCTGCTCGGGATCGTCGTCTCGACCGGCGTGGGTGGGGGCATCGTCCTCGACGGCCGGCTCGTCCACGGAGCGCGCGGCAATGCCGGGCACATCGGGCACCTCGTCGCCGTCTACGGCGGGCGACCCTGCGCCTGCGGCTCCCGGGGCTGCGTCGAAGCGATCGCCTCAGGCCCGTCCATCATTCGGCAGGTGCGGGAAGCGATCGCCGCGGGGAGGCGGAGCGTGCTGTCGTCGAACCCGACGACGCCCGAGATCGTCGCGGCGGCGCGCAGCGGCGACGAGCTGGCCCGGGAGGTCTTCAACCAGGCCGGCGCGGCGCTGGGCCGCGGCATCGCGGCGGCCTGCGCGCTGCTCGACCTGGACCGCGTCGTGATCGGCGGTGGGGTGAGCGCCGCGGCCGACCTGTTCTTGCCGGCGCTGCGCCGGGAGTTGGCGGCACACGCGCAGCTCGACTTCACCCGGGACGTCGAGCCGCGGATCTCCAGTCTGGTTGGCGTCGCGTCGCTGGCCGGCGCCGCCGCGCTCGCGGGGAACGGCGCCGGCTGACCACTATGGTTTAGCCGCCGAGCGCGGCGGCCACGGCGTCGCCGATCTGGCTCGTCGTGGCGATCGGCTTGCCGGGCTCGGCCAGGTCCGGCGTCCTGAGACCCTGCCTCAGCACCGCGGCGACGGCCGCCTCGACGGCGTCGGCCGCCTCCGGCAGCCCGAGACCCAGGCGCAGCAACATGGCGAGGCTCAGGATCGTCGCATTCGGGTTGGCCTTGCCCTGGCCCGCGATGTCCGGCGCCGAGCCGTGGATCGGCTCGAAGAGGCCGACCTTCCTCGCCCCGAGACTGGCCGAGGGCATCATGCCCATCGAGCCGGCCAGCATCGCCGCCTCATCGGTCAGGATGTCGCCGAAGAGGTTGTCCGTGACGATGACGTCGAAGTCGGTCGGCTTGCGGATCAAGTGCATGGCGCAGGAGTCGGCCAGCATCGGGATCATCGTGACGTCCGGATAGTCCGGCGCGATCTCGAGCGAGACCTTGCGCCACAGCCGCGACGTCTGCATGACGTTGTACTTGTCCACCGAGTGCAGCAGTTTGCGACGGCCGCGCGCGATCTCGAACGCCCGCCGGACCACCCGGGCGATCTCCTGCTCCGTGTAGAGGCAAGTATCGACCGCCTTGCGTCCCGTCTTCGTCTCCCAGATCTTCTTCGGCGGCGCGAAGTAGGTGCCGCCAGTCAGCTCGCGGACGACGATGCAGTCCACGCCCGCCACGACTTCCGGCTTGAGCGTCGAGGCCCCCAGCAGCTCGGGATACAGCTTCACGGGGCGGAGGTTGGCGAAGAGCTGCAGCTCCTTGCGCAACGTGAGGATGGCCAGCTCCGGGCGGACGCCGAGGGCCGGATCGTCCCATTGCGGGCCTCCGACCGCGCCCATCAGGACGGCGTCGGCCCTCTTCGCCGCGGCGATCGTC